>JAISMQ010000037.1 GCA_031276685.1 Treponema sp.
CAAAACTGTTTTTACCAGCCCGGCTATTCTCCAGTCGGTGCGGAATACCCTGGTTATCTCCCTCTTAAAACTTCTGTTCGGCTTTGTCCCGCCTATCATCCTGGCGATCTGCCTGTACGACATCAAAAACCGGCTCTACAAACGCATCAGCCAGACTATCGTGTATATCCCCCACTTCTTTTCGTGGGTCATCGTCTACGGGATATTCTTCGCCTTTTTTTCCACGGGTTCCGGGGTGGTCAACCAGTTGGTCGAACTGGCGACCGGCAGGCGGATCAACTTCTTCCTCGATCCCGCATGGTTCCTGTTCCTTATCATCTTTTCTTCGATCTGGAAAAGCATCGGCTGGAGTTCCATCCTCTACATGGCGGCCCTTGCCTCGGTAAACACCGAGTTGTTCGAGGCGGCCAAACTCGACGGCTGCGGGCCCTTTAAGCGGGTATGGTACGTAACCCTCCCCTGTATTCTGCCCATTATCGGCTTTGTGCTTACCATGTCCATCGGCAGCATTATGACAACGGATTTCGAGCAGATTCTGATGTTCTACAACACGCAGGTTTACGATGTGGCGGACGTAATCCCCACCTGGGTATACCGGGAAGGGCTGGGAAAATTCAAATACGGGCTTGGGGCTGCGGTAGGAATACTAAACGGCGCGGTCGGGGTCGTGCTGATCAGCCTGGGGAATTCGATCTCCCGCAAATTCAGCGGCAGAGGCATGTGGTAGGGGGCGGCGATGGCAAAAACACGGCTGCAAAAAATTACGGATCCGGCGGAGTTCGCATACCAGGCCATTATCTGCGCGATGGTAGGTATTCTGTGCGTACTGTGCCTGTTCCCCCTGCTCTTCGTGCTGGGGATGAGTTTTACATCGGAAGGGGAAATGATACAGAAATTCTACTTCGTAATCATTCCCGAAAAACCGACCCTGTCGGCGTATCAGTTTATCCTGCGGCAGCAGGGCTTTTTCAATTCCCTCTGGATCTCCGTCGCCCGTACCGCCCTTACCACGTTTCTTACCGTCATTTTTGTCCTGGTCGCCTCCTACGCCCTGGCGGAACCAAAACTGCCGGGCCGCAAGTACATGCTGCTCTTTATTATCATCACAATGATGATAGGGGGCGGGCTGATTCCGACCTACCTCCTCTTTTCCCAGCTTAAAATTCTCAACAAATTTGCCGTCATGGTGCTGCCCTGCCTGGGCTATACCTACGGAATCCTGGTCATCAAAACCTTTATCGAGGGGATCCCTGCGGAAATTTCCGAATCCGCCGACATTGACGGGGCCGGGGACATCCTCAAACTGATCCGCATTATCGCCCCCCTTACGATCCCGTCCCTGGCGGCCATCGCCCTGTTTACGGCGGTGGGGCAGTGGAATTCCTGGTTTGACGCCCTGGTGTTCGTCCGGGACAGCCGCCTTTTCCCCATTTCCCTGGTTATCCGGAACCTCCTGAGCGCGTCAAGCCAGCAGGTGGTTACCGGGCAGACCATCCTGAACCGGATGGCCCCGGAAACCCTCAAAATGGCCTCGGTCGTGGTGGCCATAGTCCCCATTCTCTGCGTGTACCCCTTCCTCCAAAAGTACTTTATCTACGGCGTCTTTACCGGCGCGGTCAAGGGATGAGCGGGGCCCGCGTTATTGTTGAGAAGGCAAACCGCAAACTTGCGGTTCCTTATACATAAGTTTCAGGAGGTTACTATGAAACGATTGATTGCAGTAGGACTCATGGCGCTTGCCGTGACAGGCTTTGCCGCCGCTGGCGCCAGGCGGCAGCAGGGCTCGCCGGCAGCGCCGACAACGGGGGCTTTCGATGACGCGCCGCTGGCGTCCGTTACCCCGGTGGACCAGCTCCCCGCCAACCCAAAACGAATCGACCCCTCTCTTTACAAGTACGACGATCTGTCCAAGCCGGTCACCATCGAGTTCCTGACCACCCACTACGGTTTCCCGAACTCGACGCCGGACCCGATAGCGGAGTACCTGAACAAAAAGTACAACGTCAACATTACGATGACCACTATCGCCGGGGCCGACTGGGAAACCACGCTTTCCACCCGCTTTGCCGCGGGGGATTACCCCGACACAATTATCATCGGGGGTTACAACGCGCTTATCCAGCAGCTCTACGATTCGGGCCTGGTGCTGGACGCAACCACGGTGATGCGGTACATGCCGAACTTCGCCCAGTACTTTACCGGGAATTTCGCGAATTACATCCGCTACAAAAACGCGTACCCCGGGGCGCCCCGCTACCCCATCCAGGGGGACTGGGGCAACTTTGTCCGCAAGGACTGGCTTGCCAAGCTGAACATTCAGATGCCGAAAACCCTGGACGAACTACTGACCTACGCCCGGCGGGTAACCAACGAGGACCCCGACGGGAACGGGAAGAAGGACACCTGGTTCGCGGGCGGGGCCGGTAACGGGACTTCCTTCGGGATGCTCGGCGGCCTCCGCGCTTACTTTGGGGACGCCCAGTACAACGTGAAAAACGGGAAGATCAACCACATGGTGGTGGACGGTTCCCAGAAGAACTACCTCGCCTTCCTCAAGACCCTGAACGACGAGGGGCTTTTGGCGCCGGACTGGTACACCGTCGACTGGGAATCCTTCAAGGCCTATTCGCTGAACGGCCGGGTCGGCTTTGTCAATTACCCGGTGTGGGAACTGCTGCAGGAACAGCAGATCGCCATGGGCCTGGATCAGAAACCCGCCGATACCAGTTGGGATGTGTGGACGCCCCTGCCGCCCCTGGGCAGCGGCTTCGCCCAGCCCGCGTCCGGGCCTTCCTACACCTTCGTGTTCCCCAGCACCCTGAAGAACGATCCGGTAAAGCTCAAGAGGATCGCCCATATCCTCGACAACAGCCTCTACCGGGGGGAAGACTACTACGAAACCATCCAGGGCGGCGGCGATCAGGTGTTCGGCAGAGACGTGTTCTTTGTGCAGGAAAATCCCGACGGCAGCAGCTTCTTCTCCGTTGATTACAAGACCCACCCGGCCTGGACGGGGGAACTGGACACCACCGGGCTCCTTAACGCCAGTTGGCAGAACATCGGCCTTGCGGGGCCGCCCTACCGTCTGGGCTATATGCAGGGAAACGATTATTTCAACACGACCCACGCCAATTACGCTTCCGAAATGGGGGCCTACAAGAAGTGGCCCAACAACTTCCTGGTCCAGATCGACCCGACGGTGGCGGCGGACATCGATGAATTCGAAAAGGTCGAATTCCCCAAATTCGTCTTCGGCAACCGCAATCTGAACGACTGGGACCGCTTTGTCCAGGAATGGCTTAACGCCGGGGGACGGAAGGCCCTGGCCCAGGCCGCCGGGCAGATGGGCGTCGCCAACTTCGAATAGCGCTGCCGGAAACCCAGCGTTTCCAAACAGCCGCCGCTGAACAGCAGCGGCTGAGTACTACCACGCGGAACCGCGCCGGAACACGGCGCGGTTTTTTTTCCCGCCCGCGCCAGGCAGGGGCCCTGCCGCTACCCGGCTTATAAAACCGCAGCGCCTGTGGTAAACTGGAGGCCTACGGAGGCAAACATGAAGAAACTGGCGTTAATCGGCTGCGGGGGCATCGGGGCCTACCACCTTGACCACTTTTTGCAGTTCACGGACCTGGATCTGGCTGGATTCTGCGACATCACGGTCGAACGCGCCGAAGGCTTTGTCAAAAAGGCCGGGCGAGGCAGGGCCTTTGCCGATTATGTCGAGATGTACGACGCGGTAAAGCCCGATATGGTCTTCATCTGCGTGCCGCCGACCTGCCACGGGAACATCGAATTCGAAACCATCAGGCGGGGCATACCCTTCTTTGTGGAAAAACCCCTCACCCTGGATCTGGACCTTGCGCGGGAAATAGCCGCCCAGGTTGAAAAGCGCGGCATCATAGCCGCTTCGGGCTTCCAGTGCCGCTACGACAACATCAACGACGCGGCCAGGGCGTACATCGCCGCCAGCCCCGTCCTGACGGTCCAGGCGTCCCGCGTGGGCGGTATTCCCGAAGTCCCCTGGTGGCGGAACAAGCCCGCCTCCGGCGGCCAGCTTGTGGAGCAGACCATACACCAGATGGATATGCTGCGCTACCTGCTTGGCACGGAACCCAAAACGGTGTACTCCGTCGCGGGCCGGGGCTGGATAAGCCAGGAGGAATGTCCCGGCTACTTTACCGACGATCTTTCCACCACCCTTGTCACCTTCAAAAACGGCGTCACCGCCACAATGATGACGGGCTGTTACGCGAAAAACGCGGTCTCCTGGGATTCAAAAATGACATTCGGCGCACGGGATTCCCGCATGGACTACGTACTCTGCAGCAGCGTTACCGTGTACCGCGAAGGCGGCAAGGCCGCGGCCGCGGGCAAAAGCGCCAGCGTCATCAAGGGCGACGGGGTGCAGGACCGGGACACCGGGGAACACGCGGAAGTTACCAAGTCCGCGGTGGATTTCGGCCTTCTCTGTGACCGCACCTTCGTGGACGCCGCGCTGTCGGGGGATCCCTCGAAGATCCGCTCCCCCTACGGGGACGCCTACAAATCCGTGGCCTTTACCCTTGCCTGCAACCGTTCCATGACGACCGGCCTGCCGGTAGACCTGGCTTACTAAGGCGCCGTAATGAAAAAATCCATCAACGCCTGGACCGTAAACACCGCGGACAGTTTTGAAGCCGCGTTCAGGGCGGTCAAAGAAGCCGGGTTCGAGGGGATAGAGCTGAATGTTGACGGGGACGGACATTCCGCCCATTCCATCACCCTTGAACGGGGAACCGATCTGGACGCCATAGCCGGGCTTTCGCGTAAATACGCCCTGCCGGTGGTCAGCATATCGACATCGCTGGGCGGCAACACCGGGCTGGCCGACAGGGAAAACCGCCAACGGGCGCACAAGGTTATCCGGCGGCAGATCGAATGTGCCAGGGCGCTGGACGCCGGGGCGATTCTGTCGGTCCCCGGCGGCGCGGGCGGCGATCTGTCCCTGCGGGAGGCCTACAAAAACAGCCTGGAGTGCTACCGGGAAATTGGCGATGAAATCGCCGTGTCCGGCATCGACGTGTGCCTTGAACAAGTGTGGAACGGCTTTTTCACGTCCCCCTTCGACATGGCGCGCTTTATCGACGACCTTGGCAACCCCCGCATCGGCGCGTACTTCGACGTAGGCAACGTCCTGGCTTTTTCCTGGCCCGAATACTGGATCGAAACCCTGGGCAGCCGCATACGCAGGGTGCATGTGAAGGATTTCAAACGTAACGGCGGGCTGTTCCAGGGGGGCAAATGGGTCGATCTGGGCAAGGGCGACGCCCGCTGGCACAAGGTGATCCCCGCCCTGCGGAACGCGGGTTTTGACGGCTACCTAACCGCCGAAACCTCCATCGCCGAATCCGAAGTCCCGGGGATCGGCTTCCCGGCCTACTACCGGACGGTCTCCGAAGCCCTGGGGAAAATAATCGATCCGGCTTCAAGCTGCTAACCGGGGGGGCGGCCCGCACGCGCCGTACCGGCGTGTTGACAGGCCCCCCCGCCCATGCTAAAGTACAAAGGCTTTGAATTACGAGTCCGGCCGGGCAATAGCGCAGTTGGTTAGCGTACAAGTCTGGGGGACTTGGGGTCCGCGGTTCGAATCCGCGTTGCCCGACCAGGCCCGTAATTCCCCGGCGCAGGCCGGTTCTTTGCCTTGCAGGGAACCGGCCCGTTTTTTTTTACCCCCGGCGAGGTGTAAAACGTCCTGTTAGACGATGCAAAATTCAGCTACGAAGCGCCGAACATGGATGTTCGCGTACT
>JAISMQ010000063.1 GCA_031276685.1 Treponema sp.
GTTAAGGATGAAAACTACGGGAAGGTAAACGGGGAAATTTCCAACCGGCCCTTTTACGACAAGGCCCAGCTTGCGGTGGCGGCGATGAAAAAGTACGCCGATGATTACCTAAAGGCCGGGGACCTTGACGGCGTGGAAGCCGTCAGCGGCGCTACCATTGCCTATAACCAGTTTCTGGAGGCGGTGGAAAACGCCCTGGAACAGGCGAAGCAGGCGGCTACCCGGCGCGGCTGAACTGCGCCGCGTGAAGTTCCGCGTACAAGCCGCGTTCCGCCAGCAGTTCCTCGTGGGTGCCCTCCTCGCGGACGCCCTCGTCATCAATTACGACAATGCGGCTGGCGTTTCTGATGGTTGAAAGCCAGTGGGCAATGACCATCGTGGTGCGGCCCCGGGACAGTTCTTCCAAAGCCCGCTGGATTTTGTATTCTGTCGCCGAATCAAGGGCGCTGGTCGCCTCGTCAAGGATCAGTATGGGCGGGTTTTTAAGGAATATCCGCGCAATGGAGACCCGCTGTTTCTGGCCGCCGGACAGCTTTATGCCCCGCTCGCCCACAATGGTGTCGTAGCCGCTGGGCATTTCCATAATGTCATCGTGAATTTCGGCCCGCATGGCGGCCTGCACAATTTCATCTTCCGTCGCGCCGATTCTGCCGTAGGCAATGTTCTCCCGGATGGTTCCGGCAAACAGAAAAACTTCCTGCTGCACAATACCGATGTTCCGCCGGAGGGACGCAAGGGTAACATCCCTGATGTCGTAACCGTCAATGGTTATGCCGCCCTGCCGGATTTCGTAGAACCTGGGGAGGAGGTGGCAGAGGGTGGTCTTGCCGCCCCCGGACGGGCCGACAAGCGCAAGGGTGGTCCCGGCGGGAATAGAAAGGTTGATGTTTCGCAGCACGCAGCGTTCGACGGCGGCGGCATCCCCGGTATAGGCAAACGTAACATCGCGGTACTCGATGCTGCCCCTTACGTTTTCCAGCGAAACCGCGCCGGGCTTGTCCTGTATGTCGGGCTTTATCCGCATGACCTCCGTAAAACGGTTAAAACCCGCCATGCCGCTGGTAAACTGCTCGACAAAATTCTGAAGCCGTCTGACAGGCTGGAGGAAGGCGGCGATAAAGAGGTTGCAGGTAATAAGCTCGGTAAGGGTGAACTTGTTCCCCATGATAAGAACGCCGCCTGTGGCGATAACGACCACCGTAAGAAAATTCGTCATAAAATCAACTTTGCTGTGAAAGGACGCCATTGCCTTGTAGTAGTTCTTTTTTGCGTTTTTAAAATTCTCGTTTCCGCCCCTGAACTTGACGGTTTCGTAGGATTCGTTGGTAAAAGCCTTCGCCACCCTGGCCCCCGAAATACTCGATTCCAGCGAGGCGTTGATCTCGGCGGTGCGTTCCTTCACGGTTTTTGAGGCCGCCCGCATGGCCCGCCGGGAAAGAATTGTAACACCCAGCATGATGGGGACAAGAACAAGCAGGACCACGGCCATTTCCCACCGTATGCTGAACACCAGCACAAATGAACCGATAAGCGTAAGGAACGAGATAAAGAGATCCTCCGGGCCGTGGTGGGCCAGCTCGGTAACTTCAAACAGATCCGTTGTTACGCGGGACATGATCTGCCCGGTACGGTTGTTGTCGTAAAACGAAAAGGGCAGTTCCTGAAGGTGCCCGAACAGATCCCGCCGCATGTCCGCCTCGATATAGGCGCCCACCGTGTGCCCCCAGTAGGTGACGATGTAGGTAAACACCGTCTTAAGGAGGTAGAGGGCGATCATAAGGCCGATCAGTATAAAAAAGAAGCGGTAAAGGCCGCCCGGCAGCAGGCGCTCAATGGCGTATTTGGTCATCATGGGGAAGGCCAGATCCGTCGCGGAGATCATGGACGCGCAGAACATATCCGCCGCAAAGAGTTTCCAGTGCGGCTTGTAATAACCGGCGAAGATCCTGAGCGAAGCTTTGCTAAAATCGTTTTTTAAGGACATGGTTACCGGAACGTAATCAGTTTACTCCCCGGACGGCCGCAGCCGGGACATCCGGGCCGGGCTATCCGGGAAGGAAGAGTGGCGGCCCTTCCCCCGGCGGTTGCCGCGCTTCGCGCGTAAAACAAGCGCCGGGGGACGGCCTTAGGGATGTATCCTCCCCTGGTTAAGGGGCGGCTGCGTCGGGAATTGCACCGATACGGGTTTTTCTTCAAACTCCAGGGCTATTACCGCCACCCCGGCGATCTTGTCCTGGGGTTCGCGGGGCACGTCGCGGAAGATGATACGGTACTTTTCCTGGCTGAATTTGAGGTTCTCGCCGGAACCGAGTATTTTGGCCGACTTGAGTTTGGTAGTAAAACCGCCGATGACAAATTCCCCGTTTTTCGGCCAGATCCAGTTCCACAGGTAGAGCGTGGAGCCCTTCATGCTCATGCCGCAGACGCCGCTTCCGCAGCCCCAGCCAATGGCGCGGTCAACCTTGCCGTAGGCACATTCGCCGTAGCGTTCAAGCCATTTCCCCACGGCGCTCAGGGGTTCCACCGCCTCGGGGGGGACCGATCCGTCCGGCGCCGGGCCGATGTTGAGCAGGAGGTTCCCGCCGCCGTTGGCGCAGGTACAGAGCATTCTTAGAATACGCTGGGCGTTGTAGCTGTAGGGCCCCACCTGGGCGGCGTCCACGTAGCCCCAGGAAAGCCCGTTGAAGGTCATGCAGGCTTCCCAGTCCCGGTTCCTTTCCACGTTGATATGTTCCTCCGGGGTGCCGAAGTCTTCGTCCAGGCGGCTGCGGTTGTTGATGATAATATCCGGCTGTATGGCCCGCAGGCGCTGGTTCATCTCCAGGGAATTCCAGCCTTCCCAGTTTTGCATCGGTTCCGAAACGTCGTACCAGAGAATGTCTATTTTGCCGTATTGGGTAAGGAGTTCTTCGTTAAGGGCGTAGATATAATCGTTAAACCGTTTCCGCGCGGCGCTGTCATAGGCCGCCGCGCCGCCGTCGGGGTGGTGCCAGTCCATAAGGGAGGAGTAAAAACCGATACGGAGGCCGTTTTCCCGGCAGGCTTCCACGAATTCTTTTACAATGTCCCGCTTGGGGCCGTAGTTAACGCTGTTGTAGGGGTTGGCCTTTGAATTCCAAAGGGAGAATCC
>JAISMQ010000088.1 GCA_031276685.1 Treponema sp.
TGCCGGTCGTCATCGACACCCTGGAAGGGGTCCTCTACAAGAACATGCTCAACGACATCTCCTTCGAGATCGGCGACAAGATCGTCGTTATCCTGGAACACCAGAGCACGGTAAACCCCAACCTGCCGCTGAGGGTCCTCATGTACATCGCCCGCGTGTACGAGAAGATCACCTCGACGCGGAACGTGTACGGGAGCAAATTGCTGAGGATACCCCGGCCCGAGTTCATCGTGCTGTACAACGGGACGGCGCCTTATCCTGACAAAGCGGAACTGAAGCTGTCTGATTCGTTCGAGGGGCCGTTGGCGGGGGCGGAGGGGCTTCCCCGCCTGGACCTGGCGGTTACCGTGTACAATATCAACTATGGGAGGAACGAGTGGATAGGGCGGCGCTGCGGGAGGCTGGGGGCCTACAGCCGGTTTATTTGGAAGGTGAGGGAGCTGGAGGCTGCCGAGGGGGACCTGGGGCGTGCTATGGCTGGAGCGGTGAAGTGGTGCATAGAGAACGGGGTGCTGAGGGATTTTTTAGAGACGCACGGGACGGAGGTAGCGAACATGCTGATGGCGGAATGGAAGCTTGAAGACGCGCTGGTAGTGGAACGGGAGGAAGGCCGCGAAGAAGGTCGTGAGCAGGGCCTGAAGCATGGCCTGAAACGCGGCCGTGAGCAGGGCCTGAAACGCGGCTGGGAGAAAGGCCAGGGAGATATGGTAAGGAGGCTGTGGAAGCACGGTGTGGATCCGGCGGAGATAGCCCGGCTTCTGGATCTGTCCCCGGACGCGGTGTTCAGGTACCTGGGCATAGGCATCGAATAATTCGGCGGCTGATGCCGGCTGGTATCTGGCGCCGCCCGGCCCAGGGCCGGCGCATATCCCCGCCGTGTATGCGCTGTACCTGCCATGTGTTACGATAAAGGCATGGCCTACCTTTACGAAACTCATTTGCACACCTGCCGGAGCAGTGGCTGCGCCTCCGCACGGGGGCAGGATTACATACCGTATTACCGTGACGCCGGGTATTCCGGCATCGCCGTGACCGATCACTTTTATAGGGGGAACTGCGCGGTAGACAGGGACCTTCCCTGGCGGGAATGGGTCAAAGAATTCTGCCGGGGCTTCGAGGAAACCCAGGAAGAGGGGGCCCGGCGCGGGCTGGACGTGTTCTTTGGCTGGGAAGAGACCTTTGAAGGGGACGATTACCTGGTTTACGGCCTGGACAAAGCCTGGCTCCTGGAACACCCCGAAGCCCGTTCCTGGACCCGCGCGGACCAGTACCGGGCGGTACGTGCCGCCGGGGGCTGCGTGGTCCACGCGCACCCCTTCCGGCAGCACAGCTATATCCGGCGCGTGTGCCTGGCGCCCAGCCTTATCGATGCCGTGGAGGTTGCCAACGCGGGGAACCGCGAGCAGTACTATGACGCCCTGGCCCTGCGCTACGCCGTGAAACTTGGCCTTCCCCTTAGCGCCGGTTCCGACATCCACCACCTTGACCAGGCGGAATTGGGGGATCTGTACGGCGTTTACCTGGAGGAAAAACCAGAAAACTCGTCCGCCTTCGCCGCCATGCTCAGAAACGGCGGGAACCGGGGCCCGGCGGGCCTGAAAACTGCGGCGGGCCGCCTGGAAAGCCGGGGGGACGAGGCTATCGGGCTCCCCGTCAAAATTATGGACAGGAACGAAGCCCTGATATCCCGCGATTTCTGGGACTTCCTGGAACAGGGCTAATCGGGTATAGTGATGCTATGGGCGATAAATTCCTGTCCCCGCCGGTTTTTGCAGCGGAATTAAGGGAGATCAGCAGCCGCATCAAGGAATTTCGGGAGATCATGGCAATAAGCGCCATCGACATGGCCCGGGACATCGGCATTTCATTTGAAACCTACGAACAGTACGAATCCGGCGCGCTGGACATCCCCATCAGCGTGCTTTACAAGATATCGAACCGCCTGGGCACGGATACCACGGTGCTTTTGACCGGGGAGGGCCCCCGCATGGACACCGCCAGCGTCTGCCGCGCCGGCAAATGCATCCAAGTGGAGCGGTACCCCGGTTACGAGTATTCAAGCCTAGCCTACAATTTCAAAGACCGGACCATGGAACCCCTTCTGGTAACCCTGGACACCCAAAAATCCCCCGCCCCGCTGGTCCGCCATTCGGGGCAGGAATTTAACTACGTTGTAAGGGGAAAAGTTCGGGTAAGCGTGGGAACCCGCGACTACGACCTTGAAGCCGGGGATTCTATCTACTTTGACGCCCGGCTTCCCCATGCCCAGTGCGCCCTGGAAAGCGGCGGCGCGGATTCCGCCCAGTTTATCACCATCATCCAGGAATAACCCATCATGAACGAGATCCTTGCACGGTACTGCCCCCGAATCGAATTTGACAGCTATGAAGATTTCTATGCCAACTACCGCTGCGAAGTACCGGAAAATTTCAACTTTGCCTACGACGTGGTCGATGAATGGGCCCGGATACAGCCGGACAAGCTTGCCCTGCTCTGGACCAACGACCAGGGGGAAATGCGTTCCTACAGTTTTGCGGACATAAAGCGCCTTTCCGACAAGGCGGCGAACATGCTCCTGGCCCAGGGGGTAGCCGCAGGCGACGCCGTCATGCTGATCCTTAAGCAGCGGCCCGCCGCCTGGGTTGTGATGACCGCGCTTATGAAGATCGGCGCAATCTGCATCCCCGCCACGTACCAGCTTACGGTTAAGGATCTTGTGTACCGTTGCAATATTGCGGGGGTTAAGTTTTTAATCAGTGTTGACGATAAAGAGTTGGTAGAAAATGTCCGCGCCGCCCTGCCGGACTGCGGGACGGTAAAAAAGGCGGCGCTGGCGGGACAGAACGTGCCCGCCGGCTTTGTCGACCTGTGGGCCGGGATTGAAAAGGCCCCGGAAACTTTTACCCGCCCAGGGGAGGGAAACCGGACCCTGGACCCGATGCTGGCGTATTTTTCTTCCGGGACCACGGGGATGCCCAAGATGGTGCTTCACAACCACAGCCTTCCCCTGGGCCACATTGTCACCGCCAAGTATTGGCAGTGCGTCCAGGACAACAAAGTCCATCTGACGCAGACCGATTCGGGCTGGGCCAAGTTTGCCTGGGGCAAGATCTACGGCCAGTGGATCTGCGGGGCCGCCATCGGGGCCTACGACACGGAAAAGTTCAACCCCCAGGGGATGCTTTCCGCCCTGCAGCGCCTGCGGCCCGCGAGTTTTTGCGCGCCCGCGACGATCTTCCGTTTTCTTATCAAGGAAGATCTGGCCGGCTGGGACTTTAGCTTTATCGAGCATACCTCGGTAGCGGGGGAACCCCTAAGCCCCGAAGTTTATTACAAAATGAAAGAGATGACGGGCCTGGAGATCCGCGAAGGCTTTGGCCAGTCGGAAACTTCGGTCATGGCGGCCGCCTTTACGTGGCTCCCGGTAAAACCGGGTTCCATGGGAAAACCCGCCCCCCTGTTCGGCCTTAACCTGCTGGACGAAAGGGGGAAGCCCTGCGATGACGGCATCGTGGGCAATATAAGCATTACGGCCGCCGGGGAGCCCGGCAGCCTGGTCCGGGAGCCCGGCAGCCTGGTCCGGGAGCCCGGCAGCCTGGTCCGGGAGCCCGGCGAAGCTGCGGCCCCGCTGCCGGGGCTGTTTACGGGCTACTGGAAGGACGAGGGG
>JAISMQ010000157.1 GCA_031276685.1 Treponema sp.
GCGGAGGTAATTTCCGTGTCCATCACCGCCCCGCCGAAAACGCCGCCCGATAAGACGGCGCAGAGAATGTCCACCATTACCGCCAGGCCGTAGCCCTTGTGGCCCCCCAGCCCGGTCCCTTCCCCGCCCAGGGGCAGGAGGCCGCCCCCCCGCTTGTAGAGCATGTCCTCCAGAAGCCGGGCCGGGTCGCCCGTGGCAAGGCCGTCGGTTCCCACCGCCCAGCCGGGGGGGATCTCCTTCCCCTCCCGGGCGGCCACCTCGATCTTCCCCCGCGTCACCGTGGTGGTGGCCATGTCCAGGCTGAACAGGTCCCCGCCCAGGCCCGGAACCGCGAAGGCGACGGGGTTGGTGCCGAACATGGCCTCCCTGGCAAAGGTGGGGACCCCCAGGGCGGCGGTGTTGGTCATGGCGATGCCGATCATGTCCCGGCGGGCGGCCATTTCGGAGTAATACCCGGCGATGCCGAAGTGGTTGGAGTTGCGGATCGAGCAGACCCCGACCCCGCAGGCCGCCGCTTTACCGATTGCCCGTTCCATGGACCGCTTGCCCAGGGACAGCCCCATGCCCCCCTCCGCGTCCAGAACCAGGGAAACCGGGGTTTCGCGCAGCAGGGTAGGGGTAATACCGCCCCTGATCTGGCCGGATCTGATACCGTCCGCATAACGCCTGATCCGGGCAAGGCCGTGGCTGCGGATACCCCTGGCGTCGGCGGTAACCAGGATCTTCGCCGAATCCTCCGCCTCTTCGCGGGGGATGCCCAGGCTAAAAAAAATGCCGGCGCAGAGTTCTTCCAGGTCCCGGCGGGATACATACACCATGCGCCTATTATGCCGTCTGCCCGGACAGGAAGTAAATGCGGGGCCGGCGCATATACCTGGGAATATTGTGGTGGACAGGGAAGCAGGGGAAGCGAAACGGCTATGCCGGCCACGCTTGCTTTGCGCCAGCAAGTTCCTCCTCGTTTCCTGCGGTTCAGATGGCGCAAAGCTTCGTTCAAGTGTCCGCCATAGCCGTTTCGCTTCCCCTGTCCGCCGCAATTTCCCATAGCTTATGTGCCGGCCCCGCTCTGGATAAAGCTTGGACATGCGTGAAAGGTGAACTATCAGTGTGAAAGGTATAAAACAGCTTCGTTTTTATACATGGGCCGGCTCCAGGGCCGGCGCGGGGGCCAGCTTCATATTTTTCCCGCGATCCGCTAGGATTTCGCCCATGCGGATTCTGAAGGATCGGATACTGGCGGAAGGCAGGGTCCTGCCCGGCAACATCCTCAATGTGGGCTCCTTTCTTAACCAGCAGGCCGACATCGGCCTGTACAACGAGATTGGCGGGGAATTCGCCCGGCGCTTTTCCGGCGAACGGGTAAGCCGGATCCTCACCGTCGAGGCGTCGGGAATAGGCATAGCCTGCGTTACCGCCCAGTACTTCAATGTCCCGGTGGTTTTTGCGCGGAAGTTCCGGGCGAAGAACGTCGGCGAGGACCTCTACAGCGCCGATGTCAGCTCCTACACCCACGGCGTCGGCTACACCATCACCGTGCCCCGGCCCTATATCCGGCGGGAGGATTCGGTACTCCTTATCGACGATTTTCTGGCCAACGGCTGCGCCCTGGAGGGCCTGGCGGCCTTGACGCTGGCGGCGGGGGCGCGGCTGGCCGGCGCCGGGGTAGTCATAGAAAAGGGCTTCCAGGCGGGGGGCCGGAGGCTGCGGGAGATGAATATCCGCATCGAATCCCTGGCCGTTATCGACAGCATGAGCCCGGAAGGGGGGATTGTATTCCGGGACTGATTGCGGGAAAAATAGTAGAAGGGGTCAGGGAGGCCCAGGCCATGCGTGACAAGGTTATCGGGAGGATTCTGGAAGACAAGATCATCGCCATCGTCCGCGGCGCGGACGAGGATCGTATCCTCCCCCTGGCGGAAGCCCTTGCGGCGGGGGGCGTCACGATGATGGAAATAACCTTTAACCAGGCGAAGCCCGAAAGTTTCGGGGCCACCCTCCGGGGGATCGCCAAAGTGCGGGAACGCTTCGGCGATCGGCTTTTGGCGGGGGCCGGCACCGTGCTGTCGCCGGCGCAGGTGGATCTGGCCCGGGACGCGGGGGCCCTCTACATCGTGTCCCCCAACGCGGACCCCGCGGTGATCCGCCGTACCCGCGACCTGGGCCTGGTATCCCTGCCCGGCGCCCTAAGCCCCGGCGAATGTATCTGCGCCCACGACGCGGGGGCGGACTTTGTCAAGCTTTTCCCCGCTTCGGATCTGGGGACCGGGTACCTAAAGGCCCTCAGCGCCCCTCTGGGCCACATCAGATTCCTGGCCGTGGGGGGGATCAACGAGACAAACGCCGCCGCCTTTATCGCGGCCGGGGCCCTGGGCCTGGGGGTTGGCGGGAACCTGGTAAACAAGGACTGGATCGCCGCGGGTACTTGGGAAAAAATTACCGGCCTTGCCCGGCAACTGGTGCGGGCGGTAAAGGAATCGTAAACTGAAGAAAGAACTGGAGATGAGATGAAACGGATCGTTACTTTTGGAGAAATTATGATGCGCCTGAACCCGGAAGGGTACCGGCGCTTTGTCCAGGCCGACGCCTGGGAGGCAAGCTATGCCGGCGGGGAGGCCAACGTGGCCGTCTCCCTGGCCCAGTTCGGCATGGACGCGGCCTTTGTCACCAAGCTTCCCGGCCATGAAATCGGCCAGTGCGCCCTCAACGAGTGCCGCCGCTACGGGGTGGACACCAGCCTGATCCTCCGGGGCGGCGAGCGGCTGGGCCTGTACTTTGTCGAAAAGGGGGCCAGCCAGCGGGCCAGCAAGGTTATCTACGACCGGGCCGGTTCCGCCATCGCCCTGGCGAAGCCGGAGGAATTCGACTGGAACCGGATATGCGCCGGGGCCGACTGGTTCCATTTTACCGGCATTACCCCGGCCCTGAGCGACAACTGCGCGGCCGCCTGCCTGGAGGCGGTCACAACCGCCAGGAAGCTGGGCCTTACGGTAAGCTGCGACCTTAACTTCCGCAAGAAACTCTGGACCGGGGAAAAGGCCGGCCGCGTGATGGGCGGCCTGATGCCCTTTGTCGATATCTGTATCGCCAACGAGGAAGACGCCGCCGACATCTTCGGCATCCGCGCGGAGGGGGCCGATATTACGGGCGGCAAAGTCCGGGGGGAAAGCTACGTTTCGGTGGCCGGGCAGCTTGCCGGGCGCTTCGGCTTCAAAAAAGTGGCCATCACGCTGCGGGGCAGCGTCTCCGCCAGCGACAACACCTGGTCCGCCATGCTCTACGAGGACGGAAAGGCATTTTTCGCCCCCAGCTACACCGTCCACATCGTTGACCGGGTGGGGGGCGGGGACAGCTTCGGCGCGGCCCTTATCTACAGCCAGCTTTCAGGCTGGGACAACCAGCGGGCCATCAACTTCGCCGCCGCATCCTCCTGCCTAAAACACTCGATAGAGCACGACTTTAACCTGATAAACCTTGCCGAAGCGGAAGCCCTGGCCGCAGGCAACGCCTCCGGCCGCGTGCAGCGTTAGCGGCGACGCGCTTCGCGCATACGGCCAAAAAAAACCGGCCATAAGCCGGTTTTTATTCAGAAAACCGCAGGGGGCCGCCTTTGGCCCCCGCTGTTTTTTACTCAAAGGCCACCGGGGCGCCGGATTTGGCGGATTTGAAAATCGCCTCCATGAGCAGCATGTTCCGTAGGACCGAATCAAGCGATACGACCTGGCTTTCCTTGCCCTCGATGGTCTTGATAAAATTCCGGTAGAAATCCCGTATATCGGACTTGACCGCCGGAAGGGGCTCTTCCTTGATGGTCTCGTCGGTCCGGGGGGCCATGGTCTTGGTAAGCCCCGCGGCGGTCCTGATGGGGACCGCGTCGTTCTTGCTCCAGTCCGTAACCCGCACTATCTTTCCCGTGGGCTTGAAATTGTCCATGACGGCGGTCCCGTCCCGGCCCAGGATGTACCAGCGGGGAAGGTAGACGAAGTTGCTCGTCCCCACTTCCGCCAGGTACACCAGCCCGTTTTCAAAGGTCAGCTCCGCGTAAAACCCGTCGTCCACCAGCTCGTTGGTCACGTAGGTAAAGGTGGCGTAGACTTTTTTTACCTTGCCGGGGATCATCTGCAGGGCCTGGTCGAGGATGTGGACGCCCCAGTCCAGCAGCAAGCCGCCGCCGTGTTCGGGAAGCCCCCGCCAGTCGCCGGGTATGCCCCGCGATCCGTGGACCCGGGATTCGATGCGGAACACATCGCCCAGGATCTTTTCGTCGTAGATCTTTTTCGCGGTCAGGTAGTCCTCGTCCCAGCGGCGGTTCTGGTGTATCGAAAAGACCTTCCCCGCCTTGCGGGAAGCGTCGATCATCTCCCGCAGCTCCCCCGAATTAAGGGCCGCCGGCTTTTCGCAGACCACGTTTTTTCCGGCCTCCAGGGCCTTTAGCACCATGGGTTTGTGGAGTTCGTTCGGGACCGACACCAGAACAATGTCCACGGCGGGATCGCCCAGAAGGGCGTCGAGCGAAGCGTATGCCGTTATGCCGTGTTCCGTGGCGAACCGCTGCCGGGCCTCGTCAATATCATACGAGCCAAGAACCGAAAGGTTTTCAAAGCTTTTCCCTTCAAACTTCTTGCCGCCAAACCACCCTCCCTCGTTGATGAGTTCGCGGTGCCAGTTGCCCATACCGCCCAAACCGATAATGGCCAAGTTGTAGTTTCTCATAAATACCTCTTGGTCCAGTATACCGAATTCCGCGCGGAGATAAAAGCCGTGCGGACGGCCCCGCGCCCGCCCGCCGCCTATCCCGGCGCATGCTCCCGCTTTTTTAGCGCCCTGCCTGTACGCGGAATCAAATTGAACGGAAGCTGCGGAATTGGAAGTTAAAATATTTGATGTAAAAAGTTATTTGGAAACAGGAATATTCGGCAGACTGAAAGATAAAAAAACTGAAACGGTGACTGACACCATTTATAGCGAGGTTCTTCATCACAAATTTCCTGTCGTTCCGCGCTCACATGGCACGGGTAATTTACTCTCACCGTGTATATAAAGGCGGCGTATCCCCCGCAGGGGAGCTAAATTCGTCCGGTTTTACAAAATTTCATTGTATAAAATTACTATGTTTGGTATTATTTTTTTATGCAGTGCGCCAAACCAGCCAAACCAGTCCATGGCGCGGAAGATTTGCCGGTAACACCAACAGCAAAATTGAGAGAAGGAGACGGTCATGACTATAGCCAAACGTCTTGTACTGCTTATCAGCCTTGTGGTAGCGCTGGTATCACTCGGGCTGGGGATTCTTGCGCTAACAATAGCGACCGGGGTAGTAACGCGGGACGCGGAAGCGTCAATGCTGAGTCAGGCGGAAATTGCCGCGGCCCTGGTATCGGAAGCGATCCATTCCCGGCTTAACACCCTGCAGGAATTGGCGAACCAGCGGGACGTGCGTTCCATGGACTTTGAAACCCAGAAAGCGGCGCTGATTGGCGAAATCGATCGTACCGGCGCGGATGACTTCGCCATCGTCTATCCCGATGGAAACGCCCCGCACCTTAAGGGCGGTGAAGCCCCCAATCTTTTCGCGCGGGAATATGTGCAAAAGGGGCTTCGGGGGGAACAGTCGGACTCGGACATCATCGTAGGCGGCGCCGTTGTTACGCCCTATCCGATCATCAACTATGTGGTTCCCATTAGCTCGGGCGGGACAGTCGCGGGCGGCCTCCTTGCCCGTAATAACGCTACCCTTTT
>JAISMQ010000174.1 GCA_031276685.1 Treponema sp.
TGTTCAACAACTCCCTGGAAACATGATCCTGGTTGTTCATGTGGGTATAGGTGGCCTCAAGAAAACCCTTGGTCAGGTAAAAACAGCCAAGCAGGAAAAATTCCGAAACTTCCGTCATAATCCCCATGGACTGGTACATCCGCAGCGTGTTTTCCGGGGCGTAGTCGGTCATGATGTACTCGATCACCACCTTTTGCGCCAGGTTCACCGCGTAAATAACCTCCGAGATGGGGAACCCGTCACCCATCCGCTTCTTGCCCAGATCGACAAAAAACCCTCCCAGCAGCGAACGGTCCAAGCCCCGGGACAGGGTACGGGCCAGAAGGGGGTAAAAGGCCATGTCGCTTTCGATCAGAGCCTCGTCATCCAGGCCGTTGTAGTGTTTCAAATGGGGGGCCTTGCGGATCTGCTCCTTCCACCGGACGGCGAACTGCCGGGCCTGGAGGTTAAAAGTGTCGATCAAAACCCCGTCTATCATCAAAGAAAATATTACATGGTTTTATAGCAAACCGCAAGGGATCGGCCGCAGGGCCGGCGCATATACATGGGAATATCGCGGTGGACAGGAAAACCGGGGCCGGCGCTTACCTTACGAATAGTTTGTGGCACAGCAGGAGGATTTTGTAATACAGGTACGGGAAAACCCGGAAGAACTTGAGGGGGCTCCGGAAGCAATACCCCACAAATTCCAGGCCCCGGTCAAAGGTTTTCCGGGACGGGCGGCGGCAGCGTTCGGCGAACACGTCGTAAAGATCGCTGCACCAGAGCCGCAGGCCGGGGTTAAGGGCGCCGCTGTAGCGGGCAATCCAGCGTTCCTCCCCACGGACCCCCTTGCCCACCAGCAGCAAAGAGGCCGCCGTCTTGCGGATCGCCTCCACAATGGGGCCCTCCTCCTGCTTCTTGAAGGAGCCGGGGAAGCGCCCCACCACCCTAAGCCGGGGAAAGGTCTGGCGGATGTTGCTTTCGGTCTTGCGCAGCACCCTCAGTTTCCCCCCCAGCAGGAAGACGGAAAACTCCCGCTCCTCCAGGATACTCAGCAGGCTTACGGCAAAGTCGAAGGGCATGTAGCGGACCGCCTGTTTCCCCGTCAGAAAGCGGATCCCCCCGACAATGCTCTTGCTTATGGGGATAACCAGGGCGGCGTTCCGCACGTATTCGCGGTACTCGGTGTTCCGCCGGGCTTCAAGCAGATCCATAAGGGAGAGGAGTACCACGTTCTGGCCGCCCCCCTTGCGGAGGAGTTCGTACACCGCCGGCCCTAACTGCTCATGGGGTACGATATCGATAGGGACTTTTAAAAAATTTACCCGTTCCCTGTCCATGATGAAGTCTCCAAAAGTATAACCCGTGCCGCCGCCGCTCCGTACAGGGCGGCTGTCTCCACCCTTAGGACGGTGTTCCCAATCTTGAGGGGCTTAAAACCCTCCGCGACAAACCGGGACACCTCGGCGGGCGAAAATCCTCCTTCCGGGCCTACTACCAACGCCAACAATCCAGGAACGATACTAAGATACCGATGTAAATTTGACCCTGCAAGGGGGGTATCCCCGAATTCTACCGGCTCCTGGTGCAGAAAGATCCCCAGGGCCGGCGGGCTGGCGGCGCGAAGCTTGTTCCAGTAGGCAAAAAGCCCCTCCCAATCCAGGACCGGGTGCAAAACCGTAAACACCGGGGACCCGCTTTGCTGCAAAGCCTCCCGGACGATCCGTTCCCAGCGCCGGAGCTTCCCCCGGCGCCGGGCTTCCTCCCCGACAGGGACCGAACGTTCCGACGTAAAGGGGACCACCTCGCTCAGCGCCCCCTCCGCCGCCTGGCGCACGATCAGGTCCATTTTGGGGCCTTTGGGCAGGGCCTGGAACAGCAGGATGGGGGGCAGGGCTTCGCCTCCCGCTTCCGCGCCCCCCGCCTCCGCACTCCCGGTGTCCGCGCCCCCGGTTTCCACACCTCCGGCTTCCGCGCCGGCCAGGGCGACCGTAAGGGCCCCGTCCTCCACTGCGGCGACTTCCACCAGCACGGCGCCGGCGGGAGATTCCCCGCCAACGTGGGGCAGGACGGCCCGGAATCGGTCCCCCCGTTTCAGGCGGCGGACATGGACCAGGTAGTGGAAGGCCTCCCCGGAAACCCGGACCAGGCCGTTCCGGTCCGGCGGGGCGGGGAGTATGAACTGTTTCACCGGCTGTTTTACGACGCCTGGGCGAATTCTTCCAGGGCTGCCTCTTCCTGCAGTGTCTTTAAGGTTTTTGTGCCCCTCATCAGGGTGGAATAGGTCCCGCTTTTAAGGATATTGACCGCCGCCTGAAGCTGGATATCGTATTCCAGATCGTACACCGGGGCGATCACCTTCCTGATCTGCTCGTTGCGGATATACCGCCGCAGCAGGTCGATGTCCAGCCGGTAGTCCCGCCTAAGGGACTGGGCAAACCCGGCAATTTCCAGGCTGCTGGCGTTGGGCCGCCCGGCGATAAATTCCGGTATCTTGTTGCTCTGCAGCAGGCGGTTCAGTTCCACGGCGTCTTCTTCGGTAAAATCCGGGTACTTTACTTCCCGGTCCGGGGGTATGCCGATCTTGTCGATGTTCACGTTACTGGGGGTATAGTAGCGGGCGGTGGTAAGCTTAAAGCCCGTACTGCCCAGGGCGTAGACCTTCTGCACCGATCCTTTGCCATAGGAACGTTCCCCCACCAGGTAGGCCCGGCTGCGATCCTTGAGGGCGCCGGCCACGATCTCCGACGCGCTGGCGGAACCCCGGTTGATAAGCACAACAACCGGGATGTTGGCGGGCACCAGCGCCGGGGAGCGGGCGCCAAAAACCATGTTTTCCGAGGCGACGCGGGACCGGGTACTGACCACACGGCCGGAATCCAGGAAAAGCTCGCAAATTTCCACGGCGGACTGGAGCAGGCCGCCGTAGTTGTTCCTAAGGTCCAGGATCAGATTCTTGTAGTTGTTGGATTCGAAATAGGCCAGGGCTTCCCGCGCACGTTCAGCCGTCATCGGGGTAAAGGTAAGCAGCTTGAGGTAACCGGTATCCCCGATCATGGCGAATTTTGTCGTGGGGACTTCGATAACCTCCCGGATAATCGTCACCGGGAATTCAAGGGTTTCGCCGCGGCCGATAAGGACCGTCACCGGCTGCCCCGGCGGCCCCCGCAGCCGGGCAAGGACATCGTTCATCGTAAGGCCGTCGGTAGATTCGCCGTCAATTTTTAGAATACGGTCCATCGGGTTGATCCCCGCCCGCCAGCCGGGGGTGTCCTCCATGGGGGCGGCCACCTCCACGTACTTCATCGTGCCGTCGTTCTGCGGGTCCCCGGCGTTGATATACAGGCCGACGCCCCCGAAATTCCCCTGCGTGGTCTCGTTCATGTCGGACATCTCGGTTTCCGGCAGGAAACTGGAATAGGGATCCCCCAGCGCGTTGAACATGCCGTTTACGGCCCCCTCGAAAACCACCTTGGGGTCAATCTCGTCAACGTAGTGACGCTGGATATAGTCAAAAACATGCTGAAGGTTTGTGCTGTAGCGCTGGGCGTCTTGCGTGTTACTCTGGGCCTGGACGGAGGGCACGGAGGCAAGGACAAACACAATACCGATAATCAGGGTAGCGCCGGTCCAGAGGACCAGGGAAGGCACCCTGGGGAATCCGCGTACGGAAAGGCTTTCTTGGCGGCTCATTACCTCCATTGTAGATAAGCTACACGCTTTGTCAATCGCGCGCATTTCATGCGGCGCATTTCATGCGGGGCAGTGCCACGGCTTGACCGGGGCGGGGTATATCCTTAGATTTTTTGTTATGAGTGTTCAAAATACCGGCAAAACGCCCGTTTTCCGGCCCCTGCTGTGGGGCCTTCTGGCATACGAGGTGTTCCGCCTGGTAATTCTTATCCGCGCCATAACCAGGGAAACGCCGGGGGGGGAATTCCCCGCCCTTATCTTCGGCGCGGCCAACACCCTGTTCGCCCTGATGTCCCTGTTCCTGCTGGTGGATTTTTGCCGTTATTCCGTCTACGCTTCCCTGTACGCCGCCGGCAAGATCATAACCGTAGTTACCCTGGTAAGCTGCGGTTTTTTCCGGAGGGACGCGATCATCGAGGCGATTATCCTGCAGGACGCGGCCCCGCTGGTGCAGAGCCTTTTGATAATTACCCTGGGCGATCTCGTATCGGCGGGGGGCGGCATTTTTCTGTCCCTGCATGCGCTGCACACGCAGCGGACGGATCGTGCGGGCAATAACGCCGAACCCGCCGGAACAGCCGCAGAAGCGGCGGAAAAAAACACCGGACCCAGGGCCGGGGAAGACGGGGGTCTTTGATGCGTATCATCCCAATAGCAAGCGGAAAGGGAGGGGTCGGCAAGTCCCTTCTCGCGGCGAATCTGGCCGTGGCCTTCGCCCAGGGGGGCCAGCGCGTTGTGCTGGCGGACCTGGACCTGGGGGCCTCCAACCTGCACATGGTCCTTGGCCACCAGTCCCCAAAAATGGGAATCGGGATCTGGCTGAACGACACCCGGAAAGATTTTAGCGAAGTAATCGCCGACACCGACATTCGCGGACTCCGTTTTATTCCGGGGGATCAGGAGATCCCCGGAACCGCCAACCTTAAAACAGCCCAGCGCAAAACCCTGGTCAGGCGGCTTTTGGCCCTAAAGGACGAGGCCGACTACCTGATCCTCGACCTGGGGGCGGGAACCCACCAATCCATCCTGGATTTTTTCCTCCTCTCCGGCCAGGGCATCGTAGTTACCGCCCCCGCAGTCACCGCAGTACTCAACGCCTACGTGTTCCTCAAAAATACCGTTTTTAGAATGATGTACACCGTCTTTGCCAAAGGCAGCCCCGCGCTGGCCTATCTGGAACAGGCCCGCAAAGAAGGCTCTGGCCCGCAGCGATTGTACATCCCCAAAATGCTGCCGGAGATCAAAACCCGCGATCCGGCCTCCCACGCCAACTTCATGGGCCACCTTGAACACTTCCACCCCAAGCTCGTCATGAACATGATCGACGACCCCAAGGATGCCGATGTCGCCATGAAGATCCGCCGCTCCTGCGAAGAATACCTGGATCTAAAAATCGAACACCTGGGGGTAATCTACCGCGACAGCATCCAGGACACCGCCCTTGCCTCCAGGCTCCCGGTACTGCTCTACAAACCCCAGTCCATCATCGCCCAGGGCATCTACCGCATCGCCGACAAGATCATGTCCGCCGACGAAGAAGCCGGGCCCCTGGACGACAAGGAGATCGAAAACAGCTTCCAGGAAGCCGGGGCGGAAGCCGAGATCGACTTTGACAACAGAATGGACTACGTAGAAGATCTGCTCCACTCCGGGACCCTGAGCCCCGGCGACCTGGTAGAAACCGTCAAAACCCAGCAACTGGAAACAACCAAGCTCAAAAAGGAAAACAACTTTCTTAAATACAAGCTTTCCCAGGCCATAGCGAAAGGGTATAGACCCTAGCCGGGGCCCCGCAAACCGTGCGGCGGGAGCCGCCGGGTTATTCTTGACGTTTAGCCTTGAAGGGGTTACCCTAAAAAGACAGGGAAATGATTATGAGAAAAATATTTACAAAAAATGGAGGGCCGGAAAGTTATGAATCCGCAAGAACTTTTGGATATTATCAGCGATGAAATGACGGTAGCCGATACCGGGGAACGTGACATTGACAGGGAAATGGTCGCTGAATATATCAAAAAGATTCAAAAGGACCCGGAAGAAACAGAAAAGATACCCGCCATTCAGTTATACGGCAGACTGAAAATCATGAAAAACGGCCAACTGACCCTTGGGGGTCTTTTGTTTTTTGCAAAAAACCCGCAACAGTAC
>JAISMQ010000267.1 GCA_031276685.1 Treponema sp.
GCCGGGGGGAACTGCTGCTGCGGGCGGGGAAGAAGCGCTACTGCCTGGTCGTCACGGCCGGGTAACGCGGGGACGGGCTTACAGGTACCGCTTGGGTTCGTTCCCGGTGACAAGGGCGTAAAGCTCAATGTAGGGCCTGGCGGTGCTGGCGGCGATCTTCTGGAGCAGCACCTCCTCAATCTGGAAGAGCCCCACCTCGCTGGACATGGAAATGTCGATGCGGATTGGTTTTTCCCTGCCCTTCCCAATTTTTACGTCTTCGATGGAATTGGCGGAGTACTTGTGGATATCCCCCACCTTGGGCCGGTCCGCAAGGGCCATGGGGATCCGGGCCCGGCCTTTCTGCATGTCGCAGCCGTCGGCGACCAGCAGCACCCCCGCCTCCAGCGAGTTGATGGGCCGGTTCCCCATGTGGCCGCTGATCCCCTCCAGAGCCAGGGAACGGATGGTGACCCGCCGGTCCATGGACGCGGGGAACACCTGGGCCAGCAGCCGGTCCATGATGGGGTAGGCCAGGTAGCAACTGTGGAGTTCGTGATCCTGCCGCCCCACGGACATTCCGGTGTCGTGGAGTATGGCCGCCAGGAGCAGCGCGGTCAGGCTGTCCTCGAAGCTGCCCGAATCCTCTTTTTCCAGGCTGGTTTGTATTCCCGCGCTCCGGAGCAGCCCCATCATGATAAGGGCGTTCAGGGCCACGGTCCGCATATGTACGGGGCCGTGGTCGTTGTAACTGAGGCGTTTGATAGAAACGCTGTTCGCGTAATCCTGCAGGGCCTGGATCTCGCTGTCCTTTAGCAGCAGCTTTGCCATTTCCAGGGCCTTGCCCGGGGGGAGCAGCCCCCCCAGCTTTTCGATAATTTTACTGTCCAGGGTGGTTTGTTTTGGCGATTTCATGCGGCCCTCCCGTGCCTTCATTATAGCGTATGCCGGCCTGCGGACGGAATGGCTTTTATATTCCCCGGTCCCCACCGATACTATAACGGTATGGCCCATAGATTCATCTTCTGCCTGTTTGTAGTGATCCTGGCCCGTCCCGCCGCAGCCCAGGATCTTGGCATCGGCGCCGGGGATCTGCGAATCGAACAGCGGGTTGACGGCGGTTTTCACCTCTTTATCAGAAAAAAACCCGATATTTCCTCGGTACTTCTGGTGGAATCCACCAAGGACCCCCGGATGCGGGAGGACAACTACGCCTACCGGGCGGGCCGGCGGAACGAGGTAAACGGGGACGAGATCCGGATACTGAACGGCGCCCGCCTCCCCAATGACCGCTACTGGTCCATTATCGATTCCACCCCGGAGCGCCACCCCGAGCTGGGGGAAGCCTTCCACCTCTACATTCCCTATCTTATTTACTACGGCTACGAGGATACCCGCCACGGGGAGGTGTACGTGGTGGACGGGACCTACTTCAACCTGCGGGCCTTTAACCTGCCCTACGGTGATTACCGGGGGCCCTTCCGCGACAACCCCTATGTCCTCCGGGTGACCCAGAAACCCCTGGAAGGCAGGCCCGAGGACAACTACATGGACGACACCGTGGACGCTTTTACGGATATAGCCCGGTCCGGGGGCGGGGATCTGGTCTACTCCTCGGGGCCGGAAGATCTGGTGGAGAAGATCCGCGAGCTTTTGGACCGGGAAAAGGGCAAGGATGTGGATATAGTCCTCTGCCTGGATACCACCAGCAGCATGAGGGACGATATCGACAAGGTGCGCCGGGCCCTTATCCCCATGCTGGAGGGGACGATTGCGGAATTCACCGCGTTCAGGATCGGCGTGGTCCTGTACAAGGACTACTACGAGGAATACCTGAACCGCGTTGTCCCCTTTACCGCCGACTTCGCCAGCTTCCAGCGGACCCTCAACGGTATCCGCGTGGGGGGCGGCCGGGATATCCCCGAAGCCGTCTACGAGGCCCTGTACGAAGGGGCTGTCAAGTTCCCCTGGAGCGCGGAAAGCCGGATCATGATCCTGGTCGGGGACGCCCCGCCCCACGCCCGGCCGCGGGCGAAAATTTCCAAGGCGATGGTCGACGAGGAAGTCGCCGCCAGGGGCATCAAGGTAAACGCGATTATCCTTCCCCAGTAGCCGCCGGGTTCTTCGGGGCCCCCGGTTTTGCCTCTTTTTCATCAATGTTTTTAAGGACAATCGCGGCGAGGCGCCTGAACTGCTGGGGCATTAGCTCCGCGTCGGGGCTGTCGTAACGGCCGAGCAGGGCGGTCAGTTCTTCCCGGGCCTGCGCGTATTTTTTCTGCTTGTAGTGGATAAAGGCGATCTCGTATTCCGCGGTCAGGGTCCAGTCGGTGCTGGCCTGGTTCCGGTCGTGCAGGGCCTGGTAGTACTGCAGGGCGACTTTGTAACGGTTCCGGTCCGAAGCTTCCTGCGCCCGCTGGACCAGTTCTTCCGCCGACAACTGCGGAATGTCCTGCGGCGCCGTGGCGCAGGCGGACAGGCCGCACACAAGAAGGGCGCCCCACACCAGGGGGCGGATGGTTTTTTTACTGATACGCATAGGGTCCTATACCACGCGGGTATTTCAAGATCAAGATACCGTCCTCCGTATAACAACAACGGAACATT
>JAISMQ010000021.1 GCA_031276685.1 Treponema sp.
CCGAAAAAGCGGGCACAAACGGATTGTCTCACCAATACATTTTAGCAGTTTTTCCGATGCCACTTCAACGCGGGAAATTTGACTATGCGCGGGGAAGAACTATACTTTGCCGTATGACCGATGTAGAGCCCAATGCGAAGCAGCGCCTGCTCAGGACAGTTCTGGACCGCTTCGCCATCTACGGGGACCTGGAAAGCGCCGTTCCTTTTGGGAAGGGGCATATCAACGATACCTTCGTCTCGACCTGGAACCAGGGGGGGACGCGGCTGCGCTACACCCACCAGCGCATCAACGAGCGCGTGTTCACCCGGCCCGGCGAGGTTATGGAAAATATCCTGCGCGTGACAAACCATATCCGGGGGAAGCTGGAAGGCGTCGGAGACCGGAGCCGCCGCGTTTTGACCGTGGTCCCCGCCGCAGACGGGAAGCCCTTTGTCCGGGACGCGGAAGGCGGCTGGTGGCGCAGTTACTGTTTCATCGAAAACGCCCGGGGCGGGGATCTGGCCTCGTCGCCGGAAGAAGCGGCCCTTCTGGGGAAAAGCGTGGGCCGTTTTCAGAACCAACTGGCCGACATAGGGGGGGAGCGGCTGTTTGAGACGATTCCGGGCTTTCACAACATGGAAACCCGCTATACCCGCTTTCACGAGGCCCTGCAGAAGAACGGATCCGGCAGGGCCGGCGGCTGCCGGGGGGAAATAGACTTTCTGCTGGAAAACGAAAAGCGGGGCGGCCTGCTGATCCGCTCCCTGTGGGAAGGGACCATTCCCGAACGCATCTGCCACGACGATACCAAGATGAACAACATCCTGCTGGACGAAACCACCGGAGAGGCCCTGTGCGTCATCGATCTGGACACGGTAATGCCCGGCACAAGCCTCTTTGACCTGGGGGACCTTATCCGCAGCGTCGCCACCAGGGTCGGCGAAGACGAACAGGACCTTTCCGGGGCGGGTTTTGACCCGGCCCTCTTCCGCGCCCTTGTGGAAGGCTATTTTTCCGAGGCCCGATCCTTCTTAACCCCTGCGGAATACGCCCTGGTCTGCGAATCCGGCAGAAGCATGACCCAGATCATGGCCCTGCGCTTCCTTACCGACTACCTGGAGGGGGACCATTACTACCACATAGACCGGCCCCTCCACAACCTTGACCGCTGCCGCAGCCAGATTGCCCTTATCCGTTCAATGGACAGCCAGTGGGAGGAAGCGGAAAAAACAGTGCGGGAACTGGCGCCCGCCGTGACATCGGAAAACGGCTAAACCCCGCTCTTTCCCGTCTGCGGCGATATTACCATGGTACATGCGCCGGCCCTGAATAAACTTGCGGATGTTCCGATAATCGATTAAGTCTATTTGCCGCAAGGATGTTTATGAAAATACGGCGTACCCTGTCCCTGTTTTTCGCCCTGGGTCTGATATTTTCCTGTGTTTCATCGCCTCTGACGCCGCCGGAACTGGCGCCGCCAATTTTGGCGCCGCCGGAGTCACCAATCCCGCCTGAACCGCCTGAACCCGAGCCGCCGGAGCCGGAGGATACCGCCGCCGACATCCTTGGCAGGGTGTACGCCCTGCTTGAGGAAGAAGATTACGCGGGGGCTTTGGCCCTGTTTGATCTGTTTGAAGGGGAGGCCGCCCAGGACAGCCGTATCCTCCTGCTCAAGGCGTCGATCCTCTGTTCCGCAGGGGAGTTTTCCGCGGCCACCGGGATAGCCGGCGGCATCCTGTCGGAAGAACCGGAAAATACCCAGGCCCTGCTGCTCCTCGCCACAGCGGAGGGGGCCCGGGGCAAGGAAAAGGAACAAAAGGCCATTCTGGAGAGGATCATCGCCATTGATCCCGGCCATGTCGGCGCCCTGGTCGATCTGGGGAACATCGCCATCCGGGGCCAGGCCCGGTCGCCCTCCGCCGCCGCCGGCTTCTTTGACCGGGCGCTTGCCCGGGAGCCGGAAAACCTGGAAGCCCTGCTGGGCCGGGCCGGGGTGTACCGCTACGCCCAGAACCCCAAAGAGGCGGAAGAAATGCTGAACAGGGGGCTGTCACTCTACCCCGAAGAAGCCTCCCTGTGGGGCGAACGGGGCCGGCTTTACCGGGAAGCGGGCTTCCTGGTCCAGGCCCTGGCGGATCTGGACACCGCCAAGAGGCTGGACGACGGCGATTACTGGATCTCGATAGACCGGGGCATGGTGCTGCTGGACCTGAACCGCAAGCAACTGGCCCTGGAAGAATTCAGCCGCGCCCAAAGCCTTAACCCGGACTACTTTCTTTCCTACGTTTACACCGCGGGGATCAAGGACGAGACCGGGGACTACGCCGGGGCGGAAGCGGACTACCAAACCCTGATCAGCCTGCGGCCCGACTACTACTTCGCCCAGGAAGGGCTTGGGATGCTCAAGATGCGGAACCGCGAGTGGGAACATGCGCGGAACGCCTTTATCCAGGCCTACAACCAGGCCCCCGGCGAGTGGAGCTACGCCATCCTGGCGATGATGAACTGGCGGCGCATGGACCAGCCGGGGAATATCCGGGATTTCGCGAACCTTGCCCTGCGCAAGCTTTCCCGCGACAGCCTGGAATACGCCATGCTGCGGCTCTACCTGGACATGAGCGGGGACGACGGGGTGGCCCGGCGGATCAACCAGGAAAAGGACCCCAGCCTGAAGGTCAGGATGCTCTACTACCTGGCGAATTACTACGACATCAAAGGGATCGGCAGACTGGCGGACGCCGTGTTCTCCGAAATAACAAACTACGAACAGCGGATGACCATTCCCGAGTGGCGGCTTATCGCGTGGGCCCTGGAAGAGCGGAATCTCGCGGTCGGTAATGAACCTTGACGGAAAAGAGGATGTTCCATGGATGATCACAAGCTGCGCTTTTTTCTAGCCGCCGGGGAAGGGCAGGCTGCCGGGGAAGTACTCCTTATCGGTACCGCCCATGTGTCCAGGGAGAGCATTGAGGAGGTCCGCCGGATAATCCGGGACGAAAAGCCCGGCATTGTCTGCGTCGAACTGGACCAGGGCCGCTACAATTCCATGGCGCACAAGGAAAGCTGGGAACAGCTTAACGTTTTCAAAGTTATCAGGGAGGGCCGGGGCTTCCTCCTGATCGCCAACCTGGTACTGTCCGGCTTTCAGCGCCGCATGGGGGACGAACTGGGGGTTAAACCGGGGGAGGAGATGAAAACCGCCGTGGAAACCGCCGGGGAACTGGGGATTCCATGCCACTTCTGCGACCGGGAGGTACAGATCACCCTGCGCCGGGCCTGGGCGCGCTGCGGGCTCTGGAACAAATGCAAACTCCTGGCGGCCCTTGTCTCCGGGGCCTTTAGTACGGAAAAACTGGAAGAAGGGGAAATTGAGAACTTAAAAAAATCCGGCGAGCTTGAGGGCATGATGACGGAACTGGCCGGCTACCTGCCGCCGGTAAAGTCCACCCTGATCGACGAGCGTGACCACTACCTGGCGGCCCGGATCTGGCAAAGCGTCCGGGGCGCGGCCGCAGAAAGCGGCGCGGGAAGTGGCGCAGAAAGCGGCGCCGGAAGCGGCGCGGCCCCGCGTGTCGCCGCCGTAATCGGGGCGGGCCACCTGCGGGGCGTCAAAACCCAGTTGGAACAGATCGCCGCCGGGGCCCGCAGCGCCGATGTCCAGGAACTGGATACCGTGCCCAGGGGGAACCCGCTTTTCAAACTGATCGGCTGGCTTATCCCCCTTGCCATTGCCGCCCTTATCGTCGCGGGGTTCTTCCGATCCGGCGCGGACATCAGCCGCGCCATGCTGCTGCGCTGGGTGCTGCTAAACGGCTCCCTGGCCGCCCTGGGGACCATTATCGCCCTGGGGCACCCCCTTTCGGTGCTAATCTCCTTCGTGGGCGCCCCCATCGCCACCATC
>JAISMQ010000068.1 GCA_031276685.1 Treponema sp.
CAGATTCCCCACCGTGTAGGACTCCCAATACGCCGTGACATCAAAGCGGTAGAGCCCCAAATCGCCCCCCTCTGCGGGAACGACAACCAGGAGGCTGTCCCGGTTCACGGCAAGGTACAGGGCATCCCCGGCGGCAAGCGTCGCCGCCACGTGGGGGGCCAGGGGCCAGGGGGTAAACGGGGCCAGCCCCGCTTCGGCGGGGGACCGGATGTGCCGGGGGCCTGCCGGCGGGGCCCCGGCGTCCGGGACATCGGCGGCGGAAACCTCGAACCACAGCGGGATCTCCGCCGGGCGGAGCAGGGCTATCAGGGCTTCCGGGGGCAGGGACGCGGGAAGGCCCCCGCCCGCCCCGCCGCCCGGCCCCGCCGGGGGGGCGGCCGGAGACCCGGCGGGAAGATCGGCCGGAGGGCCAGCCCCCCGGGGAGGCGGATTCCCGGCCCGCGCGGGATCCGCCTTTCCGCAGGAAACGCAGAAAACCAGCAGCGGGACCCAGGCCAGGGCCTTGAAAAAACCGAGCCGGAAGGGGGAAAGGCGAGACCGGACCACGTTATCCCCGCAGCACCGTTACCGCGCCTACCCGCGCCCAGCCAAGACGCTCCTCCCAGGACTTCCCACGCGCCTCCCCCCGCCTGTCGAAGATCAGCAGGTACGCAGGGGCCTCCGGCGCCTTGCTGTCCCGGTACTTCGCTACCTGCTCAAGCCCGCGCGCCTGCACCTGCTCGGGACTCTGCCGGTCGTGTACCAGCTTCACCTCGATAACGTACTTCCCCCCCCGGTACTCAATATACAGGTCCATCCGCCCCCTCCCCGCCGCACACTCGCATTTTTTCCAGCGCCATCCTTGGCGCTCCCCCCGCCGTTCAATACCCGCTGTAAAAACGCCATCAGCAGCAGGTGGGGAAACGCCTCCGTGTAGTCCGATTTCTCCTCCCACACCTCTGAGTTCTCCCGCCAGAACCGCTGGAACTCCCGCAGCAGCGCCTCCATGTCCAGCGACCCGTCCGCCTTCTGCCACTGCCACGACGAGGGCGGCGGCAGGTTGTCGTGGTACCCCGCGTTCAGATACCGGGTCAGAATATCCGCGTAGATGGGGTTGGCTATCGCAAAGCCCGTCTCCGTGCCCCACGACACCAGGCCCAGATCCATCGCCAACTGCACGTCCGGGTTCGCACGGTTAATGCCGGTGTCAAGCGCCCCCACGATTATCGACTCTACCACCCGCCGTATCCGGGGGTCCCGCAGGCGCACTTCCAGGGCGTCCAGGTGGGTTTCCCGGGCCTGTATCATCTGCTCCCGCGCCTCCGCGATGTGGCCCAGGCTTACCGTTTCCCGGCTGTCCTCGTCCAGTATCCTCATGGTGGCCCGTTTGAACAGGGAGTTGACGATCCATGGCTGGCCCCCGGACAGTTCGTACACGTAGTCCAGGGCTTCCCCGGCGATTTCCTGGCCGGTTTCCGCAGTCCGCTGGGCGAACAGGCGGGAGATGTCCCCCCGCTGGAAGTTGGAAAGCTCTGCGGAATCTTCTTTTACATTGAAGGGCGAACCCGGATTGGGGGCGACCCCGCCTTTTGCGGCGGTGATGTAGTCCTTAAGGTCCCGCATCCCGACCAGCGTGATGGACACGGGGAACACGCCGGGCCCGCGGGTTGCGAAACCATCCCGCAACTGCCGCAGGAAGCTGATAAGGGTTTCCCCCTCAAGCACGTCGGTTTCGTCAAACAGCACCACCAGGGCTTTGGGCATGGTACGCCGCGCCCAATCGCTTAACAGGGAATTAAAACAGGAATGGGGGTTCGTGTCTTCCGTGGAAGGGATCGGCAAACCGTTTCGCTCGGCCCAGATCCTTACCGCGCCGCAGATCGCGGGCATGGCCTTTTCCGCGCTGGCGACACCCTGGCAGCGTTCCACGCTGACGTAACAGGCCAGGGCACCCCCGCTGTCAAATTCCCCGCTGTTGATCTCCCGCATCCAGTTTTGCAGGAACGTCGTCTTCCCCGTCTGCCGGGGCGCGTGCAGCACCCAGTAGAGCTGGTCCCGGATATACCTGTGGAGCTGCGCGCCCACCAGCCGTTCCTCCGGGGGCAGCATGTAGTGGTCCCAGGGGTTACAGGGCCCGGTCGTGTTGAAAAAACGGACCGGGCGTTTGGTTTTGGTTAATCCCGCCATGCCTTTGAGCATAGCCTAAAAAGCGCCCACCTGTCCCGCCGCCCGGTAATGGCGCCCTGGGGAATCTGCCTGTTACGGAGAACCGGCGCGGCGTTTAGCCCCAGGGAAGCAGAATCCACCCTGCCCCGGCGCAGTGCAGGATCCCGGCGGCGGAGTACCATGCCTGGACCGTAGTGCCGTTCCTGACCCTGACCGTCCCCGTTTCCGGCGGGGCGAAGGGCGACGGCGATACCCAGGGGCCCGCCGGAACAGCCAGGGGCAGGGTTTCCGCGACGGCAAGCCACTGTTTGCGGAACCCGGAACGAACGGTCTTTTCCGCAATCGCGTCCCAGTCGGCAAGCCAGGGGTCGGAACGGAATTCCCCGGAAACCGAAGGATCGGAAAAAAGCGCCCGGAAAGCCATCCAGTCGAACTGCCCGCCGCGCCGCAGATCCCCCGCCGAATCGCCCGAAGCGGTCGAACCGTCCGCGTCCACGTCCGGGGCTGCCCTATCCAGGGCTGCCCTATTCAGGGCATCAAAAAACCAGGCTTCCACCCCGCCCTGCCAGCTTAGCGCGACCCTGCCCTCCCCCGTTGGCGGGGCATCGTAGGGAAGAATCGCCCCGGCGGGCCGGAAATCGCCGGGCTTCAACTGCCGGAGCGGCCAATAGGGCCAGGCGAAAACGGGGCTTGGCCGGGAGGCGGGCAGGGAAATTTCCACCTCCCCCCCTTCAAGATCCAAAAAAACCTCCCCGCCGCCGCCATCATAGTACTTGACAAGCCACCGGGGGGCCCCCAGCAGTTCCGTCCAGGACGGCGGCAGGGGGGGCAGATCCAGAAGGAACAGATCCTCCCCGCCCCCCGTATCGCAGCCCCCAAGCGCCGCGAGCGCCGTAACTACCGCATAGAAAAAAACGCATCTGTTTTTCATATCGTATTAGAGGGGCGGACAGGCGTTTTTGCTTGGCTTTTTCGGAAGATTTTTACCGCCGACAGGACCCCGGGATTAGGCTAAACCCTGTTTTTAGCGCCCACGGCAAATATCGTTGTAGTATATGCACTAACCTGCCCGGCGCATTGCCTTAGCAGACGAATCCGTGCATACTTTTAGCAATGGCAGAAACCGAAAACTACCCCAGTTTACTCTCGCAAGCCTTGCATGCCCGTGCGGAGTGGATAGAAAAATCCGAACTGGCCAAGTTTAAGGACGATCTGCGGACTTTTCAGGTTTCCTGCGCCACGCTCTACAACATCTTTCTCAAAAAAGGGCTTATCCACGAGGACCCCTACAAGCAGGAAGCCAGAATCAGCGAGCTGGAAGTACCCGAAACCTCCGCCTTTAGCGAAGCGGAACGGGTAGAGCAGATCAGCATCCGCCTTGCCAACTACGACAACCAGCTCGACTTCCTGGTCAACTTCTACCAGTTCAACATAGAATTCCTCACCCTGGACCGGATCAAACGGATCCTGGGGCTCATAAAATTCATCGACTGGCCCCACCTTTCAATGGATTCCCCTTTCCCCATGACCAAAGCCGTAATGGAACTGACCATATCCGCGAAAAACGGCCTGGACCCTATGACCACCAGCCTGTTTAACGAATCCCTCAGCAAAGTCTCCAAAACCACGGGCTCCATCATGAGCCGCCTAAAAATACTCAGCGATTACCAGCGGGAATCCTACAAATTCGACCTCCGGGCCACCCTGACATCGGCAATGAAGCCCGGGGAAGCCACCGTGGGGAACATCAAAAAGAAATTCGGCGCCGCCATGCCCGGCAGGATCTTTTACCCCGAACTTGTAGAAGAAGTCATCAAAGAAGACTACTCCGGGGACGGGCCCGCGCTCCGGGAAAAAGTGCTGAAAAACCTCCAGGTGGCGGAGGCCAAGCCGAAAATCGAAAAACCGCAGGTTTCTTTTAAGCAGATCCTGCTGGAAGGCCTGCAGGTCGTCGGGAACACCGGAACCACCATGTCGGAAATCGCCCCCAAAATAGACGAAAACGAAGAGATGATCTCCCGCCGGAAAAAAACCTTCTGGCAGAAACTCCGCCGCCTTATACAGCAGATGATGGGCAAAGAACCGGACCCGGTCGTCCTTTCGCTCAAGTATATGGACAACGTCCGGGGCACCTCCGTACAGGAAAAGGTCAACTACTCTACATTCCGAACGGAACTGAACAAGCGTATCCGGGTTTTGGCGAGCTATACCACCCGCAGCCCGGCCGCCCAAAAGCTGGCGGGCATGAGCGATGAACAGTTGACCCAGATCCTGGACCGCCTGATCCGCGACGTGCAAAACACCCACAAGATCCTGGGCGCCATGGACGAGTACTTCAAGACCGAAGCCACCGACATGGAACGGGACAAGATAAAGGGCATTAAGCCGGAACTGGCCGCCATCAAGAACGCCATTATCCGGGCAAACCAGATCCGCCACGAGTACAACGCCAGAAAAGAAGAAGAGGAGCAAATGAAAAAACTGGGTATTGCTCCGGGAGCGTAACATGTTTCATCCGAACCGTTTTTCTTATACCGTGCTAACCGCCCTGATCGCGTTCACCGTTCTGATCGCGCTGGGCGCCTGCCGGACGCCGCCGGAACCCCCCCCCACGCTGCAGACGCCGGAAACTCCGCCGGTTCCCGAAACCCCCGCGCCTTCCACGCCCGACACTGCGGAAACCCGGCCCCGGCAGGTTCAGCGGGACCAGCTTACCGTCACCCTGAGCAGGGGGGAACTGGAACTGGACCCCCGCAGATCCATTATAGCCAGCGAAGCCCAACTGTACACCGCCCTTTACGAAGGGCTTTTTTCCTACCACCCCT
>JAISMQ010000268.1 GCA_031276685.1 Treponema sp.
GGGTACTATACAGATGTAGGGCTGTTGTGCGTCCGCCGGGCTGTTATACGCCATGTGCCACTCCCTTTCTCCCAAATCCGGTTTCATATACATCTGACTTTACGTTTCATTCGTAACCCAATATACCATACTGGGAAAGAAAAATCAAGAATCAGCGCGGAATTTTGCGGAATCAGCGAAAAATGCGCCGGGTTTTGGGCGCGGCGAACGTGGCTGATGCCGGGCCAGCCCGCTTCGAGATCAGCCTTTGCGGCATGTCCGGGCAGGGACGAACAGGGGCATGAAAAGACCATTTATAATGCGGTTGCCCCGGCTTCCAGTTCCGCGAAGGCTTCCGCGAGGAAGGTATTCAGGAAGAGGAGGCCCGCGCCGTTCAGGGCGGGGCCCGAGTCGGGGCCGGGATCGGCGTCCGGCGCTGTGGCAAGGCCCCGCCCGCGCCACTTTGCCAGGGTTTTGGGGATAGCCTCCTCCGGGGAGCAGCCGAAGCGCCGCTCAAACAGGGGGGCGTCGGGGCCCCGGGCGCGGCGGAAACCCATCAGGAGGCTTTCCTTCATCAGGGTAAGGCGGTCCAGCGGTTCCGGCCGCAGGCGGCTCCGCCAGTCCGGGCCCGCGGCCAGCCAGGTTTCCAGATCCGCGGGCCAGCTTAGGCGCAGGCCGGCGCCTTCGCGGTCGTCGATCAGGGTGCCGGAGCCCGAAGGGCCCAGGGCCAGCCAGTTTTTCATGCCCCAGTAGCGCATATTGTGGCGGGATTCCCGCCCCGGCGGGGAAAAGCTGCTTACCTCGTACTGGCGGTAGCCAGCGCCTTCAAGGGCGTCCCGGCCGCTGATCCACAGGCGGTCCGCCCGGTCCTGCGGGGGAAGCTCCGCCGCACGGTCCCAGAGGGGGGTCCCCTCCTCCAGGCTAAGGGCGTAGAGGGACACGTGGGCGGGGCCGAAGCCAAGGAGCCTTGCGATGTCCCCCAGCAGGGCTTCCTCGTCCTGGCCGGGAAGCCCCGAAAGAAGGTCCGCAGAAAAGGAACGGGGGAAGAATTCCGCCGCCAGGTCCAGGGCGCGGCAGACCGCCTCCGCCCGGCCTTCCCGGTGTACCAGCGCCCGCAGGCGGGGCGAAAAGCTCTGGACGCCCAGGGAAAGGCGGTTCGCCCCGGCGTCCCGGCAGGCGCGGAGGAACTCCGCGTCCAGGGATTCGGGGTTCGCCTCCACGGTTAATTCACGGCCCTCCGGGCCTTCGGGGAGCCCCGACAGCGCGGCAAGCAGGCGGCTTATGCCCTCCGCCCCCAGGACCGAGGGGGTGCCGCCGCCGATGTAGACCGTGGGGACTGCGGCGGGCGGGAATTCCTCAAAGATCCGGCGGGCGTCCGCAGCAAGGACGCCGAGGTAACGATCCAGCAGCGCCCGGTCCTCCGCCCCGGCGCGGACCGAATAGAAATCGCAGTAATCGCAGAAGGAACGGCAAAAGGGGACGTGGACGTAGAGGGAATAAACGCCGAGCGTAGCTTCCGGGCTCAAGGCCGGCCCAGGCGGTTCGGGGGCCAGTAGCGGAACAGGACCTTCCCCGCCACGTTGCGGAGCGGGATGGGCCCCCAGGTGCGGGAATCGTTGGTGTTGCTCCTGTCGTCGGAAAGCACGAAGCACTCCCCCTCCCCCAGGATGATCCGGTCCATATTCCCCGAAAAGGGTATCGAATCGTCCCAGAGGGCGGGGATTTGGGGGATATCCAGCACGTAATCCTGGCCGGAAACTTCGTACTCCGTCAGGGTGTAGAGCCCGCCGCCCGGCCTGATCCGGATGACGAAGTTGGTCATCGAAATCTCGTCCCCCGGCAGCCCGATAACCCGCTTTATGTAAAAGTACTCCTCGCGGTTAGTCAGGGAGACCCGCTGGGCGGTAAAAAAGCGCAGCGCCCCGTCCAGAATACCGGCGACAATGCCGTTTTTTTCCTCCGGGGCCATGTCCGCCAGGACGATGTCCCCGCGTTTAAGGGGAAGGTTGGCGGAAGCCAGGCCGCAGCGGTCAAGCAGGCTGTAAAGGGAAAACGAAGACAGGACGAAACGGTCGCCCGGCCGCAGCCCCGGCCGCATGGTATCGTTTTCCAGGACCCGTACCGAAAAAAAGAACGAGCTTACGGCGTTGTAGAACACCAGAAAGGCCAAAATCCAGAGCAGCACCCTTAAAAGCCGGTGGCGCTGGCTTTTCTGCTCCGCATAGGAAAATTTTACCGATTTGTTAAAAAAGCTGAGCGCCATAGGCTACCTGATCGGCCCCGCCCGCCAGTCGACGCCCCCGGCGGCGGAACGCCACAGGGGCCAGTAGATAATGGCGCCCCGGCCCATAACCTTGCTTATCCGCACGGGGCCGAAGGAACGGCCGTCCCGCGAATTGTCGCGGTTGTCCCCCAGCGGGAAAATTCTGCCTTCCGGCACGTACCAGCCCTGGTTATGGCGGGCAAGGAGGGCGCGTTACCGGGCGTCGTGGGGCTGGGCCCCCCGCAGGGTTTCCAGCCAGGCCCGGTCGATGGCGTAGGAATCATACGCGGATCCCCTGCCCCGGCCGGCCGCCAGCGCGAGGTCCGGGGGGGGCTCCCTGCCGATGCTCTGGTAGGCGTCAAGCTTCCCCATCGCCTCCTGGGCGGGGTAGTCGTCCGCGGCGATAAGGCGGCTAAGCCGGTGGTTCCAGCCACGGTCCGCGGCGTAGTCCCGCTCCCGCACCCAGCGGTCCTCCCCGGCGAAGAGGATCTTCATCTCCCCCCGATCGATGACGAAGCGGTCCCCCGCCACCCCTGCGGCGCGCTTGATCAAAAAGTGGATCCGGGGGTCCCCTTTTTCGTCCCGGTCTATGTCCACCAGCGTAAAGGTGAGCATGTAGATAACCCGCTGGGCCACGTCAAAAGCCGTCCCCCGGCCTATATAGGCGGGATTCTCAAATATGATAATGTCGTTCCGCCTGGGTTTGACGGGGCCGGGCAGTTTGGCGAAACCGGGCAGCAGCTCCGGGCCGTAGACGAACTTGTTCACGAAAATATGATCGCCGATGAGCAGGGTGTCGATCATAGAGCCGGAGGGGATCCGGTATGCCTGGAACAGGTACTGGTTTCTCAGGAGGACCCAGCCCGCCGCCCAGATAAAGGCCTCCACCCAGTCGAGGACCGCGTTTTTCGCCTTCTGTTTTTCTTTTTTTTGACGGCGGATCCGCCTTCTCCGCGTTAAAAAAGCCTCGGTCAAAGCCTGAATCCGGTCGAATACGTCCTGTTTGTGAGCCATGCGGGAAAAACCTAGCACGAAGCGCCTTCGTTGACAAGGCGGGGTGGGAACCCTATAATGCGGCCCATGCGTAAAAAGCCGGAAATTGTCAAGCCGGATGATCCCGCCGGGGATCAGGTCCGTCTTCCGCCCGTTCTGGGTATACGGCCCGGCGTTTACCTGAGCGCCCTCTACGGCCTGGTTATCCTGGCGGTGCTGTTTTTTCTCTGCGTTTTCCCCGGCCTGTCGCGCCCCGGCAGCCTGGTATCCTTCGCCACCGATCCCCAGGGGGCGGCGATCCGCGTTGACGGGGTAACCCTGGGCGCGACGCCGGACGAACTGTTCCTGGACCGGGGCGTCTATAGCGTCGAACTTGTCCTGCCCGGTTTTGAATCCCGCAGCTTTGAGCTTGATGTTCCGGGCCGCGCCGCCTTCTCGCTGTTTTTTCCGCGCCGCCTGCAGGTAACGAGGAGCCTGCCCACGGGGGATCCCGTTTCCGCCCTGGCCGCCGCCGCCGCCGATTACGCGGCATGGTCCTTTACCGGGGAAGCCACGGCAAGCTACCAGATACCCTTAAGCCTTTCCGAAGGTGTCTACCGGGCGGGGCCGTCGCTGGACGATGGCGGGCGGGCGGAAGCCGCGGAACTTATCCGGGCGGCGGCCCGCTTCGCCGTGTCCCAGGCTTCGCTGCGGGACCTGGCGCGGGCCCAGTTGCTGCTAGACAACGGGGGTTTCGCCCCCTCGGCCCTCAGCCTGAGCCGGTCCGTCGGAGACATCGCCTCCTGGCTGTCCTCCGCGCCGGGGGCCGCTGACTGGCTGGCGGGGCTCCTCCCCCCCGAAGCGGCGGCGCTGGTCCGGGATTCCGCCTGGGCGCGGGGCGCGGGGCAGGCGGAGGCATCCCTGGCTGCGGAGGTGGCTGCGGAGGCATCCTTGGCTGCGGAGGCGGCCCCCGGCGGGGCCGCACCCGAAATAGGGGGGATCCGCTTCCTCCCCGCGTCTGGGGACGGGGGGGCCTTCTACTACGCCGAAAGCCCCGTCCAGGCCGGCGCCTGGGCCGCCTTTCTGGAGGCGCGGCCCGAATGGAAGCCTGAAAACCTTGAATCCCTGCGGGAGCGGAAACTTGCGAACGGGGATTACCTTGCGGGCCAGGAAGGAGAGGGCGCGGCGCGGACCGGGGTTTCCTGGTACGCCGCCGCCGCCTTCTGCGAATGGCTGGGCGGGCGGCTCCCCCCGGCTTTCGAAGGCTGGGAGATCCGGCTGCCGCGTGAAGACGAATGGGAGGCCCTTAGCGGCGCGGCCCCCGCTGCGGCGGGCGCGGCTTCCGGCCTGTGGGAGTGGTGCGACGATCCCTACGCGCCCCTGCGCCGCTTCCCCGCGGAACGGCGGGCTATCGAACGGCTCTCCTCCCCGGAACGGCTGCTCCGGGGCGCCCACCGCCCCGCTTCCCGCGGCTCCCTTCCCCCGGATCTGTGTTCGGCCTTCGTGGTCTTCCGTCCCGTCATCGCCCCTGCCGAAGCGGCACAGCTATGAGCGAAGGGGTCAAGATCATCGCCGTAAACCGCCGCGCCCGGCACGACTACGCGGTGGAGGACAGCCTGGAATGTGGTATAGAACTGGAGGGGACGGAGGTAAAGTCCTTCCGGGACGGCAAGATCTCGTTCCCCGACGCCTGGGCGGAGATCGAGGGGGACCAGGTGTGGCTCCGGTCCCTCCGGGTGGCGGAAAACCCCTTTTCGTCGATCTTCAACCACGATCCCGACCGTAAAAAGCGGCTCCTCCTCCACCGGGACGAGATAAAACGGCTGCGCCGGAAGGTGGAGGAGCGCGGCTACACGCTGGTGCCCCTCTCCTTCTACTTCAAAAAAAGCCGGGTAAAGGTGGAACTGGGCCTGTGCAAGGGGAAAAAACTCTACGACAAACGGGCCGATATCCGGGAACGGGACATAAACCGCGACATGGCGCGGGAATTCCGCCGATCCTAGCGGTTTGCCGCGCTTCTAGCGGCTTTCCGCGCCCGGCGGTTCGGAGGGAAGGGGGCGGGGGATCCGCCGGGGCGGCCGGGCCGGGGCCCCCCGCATACCGGAAGGGTCAAGGCGCGGCGCACCCCGCCCCGCGTCCAGATTCAGATCGAGCATGTCCTGGACCAGAAAGGCGATAAAAACCGCCAGGGCCGCGAAGATCGCGATAAGCCCGATAGTTTTGTTGTTCATGGATCGCCGTTCTTCGGTCACGGCAACTTCCCCGGGGAAAAGCGGGGCCTTCCGGCTCTGGCCCAGGCCCACGATACGGGCGAATTTTTCACCGCCCTCCCCGAAGCCCAGGTCCCGCGCATAGACGCGGATCGTATCGCTGTCGTACAGCAGGGCGTTTTTTGTGTTTTCCAGTTCCATGTTGATCCGTTCAAGATCCTCCATGTTCGTTTCCTGCTTTTTTTGTTCCTCCAAAAGGCCGTTATAGGCCGCAAGCCCCCGGTCCCCGGCGAAAAAACTTAGCGCCGCGTAAACAGCCGTGAAAATCCACATGACCGCACAGTACTTTACCGCTCTCATTATCTCATTTACGGCTGCCGGAGGGGGCTTCTTAAGCCGCAACGCGGCACATTGACAGGGAAAACCCCCTGGGCTACCATTTCTTACTGTGGATATTGATTTATAAGGCCGATAAGGTAGAAGGGAGGGGATCATAAAGCCGGGTGAGCGTGTCCGGTGGGTACAGCCTCTCTGAAAGCTCGCCGGGGGGATACATGGCAAACAAAACTAAACCGTCAATATACCAGGACCGGGGGACCATAGGTTCGGCCAAGGAATTAGACGAATACGGGGTGTGGGTAAAAAGCGAACCCCAGATTCTCGATTCCGGCGGCGCCGAACCAAGCGCCGATCTATCCCTGTCCGATCTGGATGATCTGCCCGATTTTTCCATCACCGATGATTCCGGCGCGGAAAACGCGGAGAGTGCGGTGGGCGCGGACGTTTCAATTTCGGAAGACGGCTTTGACAGTGATTTTAACCTTGATGATTTTGATACGGACGTAGAAAGCTTAAACGCCGGGGAAGGGGACGACGCCGGGCTGCTTGCCGAAGCGCCCGATAGCGCAGCCGACGGCTATGCCGATGATTCAGCCGGCCAGGACGCGGCGGAACAGGGAACGGATCTTTCGCTGGACGAAATCGACCTTTCCCTTGACGACAACAGCCTCTCCCTCGATGAAGGCGACCTCTCCCTTGACGACAACGGCCTCTCCCTCGATGAAGGCGACCTCTCCCTTGACGATAACGACCTTTCCCTCGACGACAAGGGCCTCTCCCTCGATGAAAGCGACCTTCCCCCGGAGCTTGGCGAAGAAGGCCAGGCGCCCGCAGATGAGGGCGAGTTTACCGACATATCCCTGGAAGATCTGCTTGAGGTGGCGGACGAAGTGCCCGGCGAACAGAGCCCGGCGGAGCCGGAGAAACCGGACCGGGGCCAGCCCGCTTCTTCCGGGGGATCCGACATGTCCACCCAACTGCTGATGAAAATTGCCGGGGAACTGTCGTCGATCCGCCAGGAACTCAGCGCCCTTAAACAGGAATTTTCGATGAGCCGGGGCGGCCTTGAGCCGGACCACGGCGAAACCCGGGGGTTCTTTGACGACGCCGGCGGCGATGACAAAATAGCCCTTACCGGGGACGAGCTGGACAACATCATCAACACTGCGGACTTTACCGAGGAAACCGGGGCGGACGCCACGGCGGCCGATCCGGGCGATGTTTCCGGGGAAAGCGCCCCTGCGGAGCCCCCCCCCGAAGAAGAGGCCCTTGGCGCGGATGCCGATCTTGGGATCCCCGGGGAGATCGGCCTTCCGGCGGAAGATCCTTCCGGCGAAATTTTAAGCGAAGTTTCGCTGGACGAAGCCCTGTTAAGCGAAGCCCCCTTAGACGCCTTAAGCCCCCTGGATGAAAGCGCCCTGGATGAAAGCGTCCTGGATGAAAGCGTCCTGGACGAAAGCGCCGGGGAAGCGGCGGAAGGGAGCTTTACCCTCGTTGAAGAACCCGGCGAAACCGGCGGGGAGGCGGCGGAACTGCCGGAGATCTCCCTGGACGACGCGGAGGATCTGCTTTCGCTAAGCCCGGAGATGATCACGGAGGAGGGCATGGAAACCGGCGCGGAGTCCGCCTTCCCCGATATTTCCATGGATCTTCCCGAGGACGGGGGGGAGATCAGCCTGGACGGTTTTGACGAGGAAGCTCTGGACCTGAGCAACGCCGTAATCGACGAGCCGGATCTGAGCGCGGAGATCCGGGAGAACCCCCCGGAAGAACCGCTTGAGATTCTGGAAGAGCCGCTGGAAACTCTGGATACCTTTGAAACCCTGGAAACTCTCGAAACCCTGGAGGAACCGCTGGAAATCGCGGGGGAAGGCGAAACCCCGGCGGCGGGCGATGTAGGCAACAATGTAGACAACATAGAGGACGAAGCGGAGATCTCCCGCGCGGAGGAAAGCGCTGCGGAGATCCCCGCCGTAAGGGCCGGGGATTCCCATGGGGAGGATCTGGAGCAGATCATCCCGGAAGGCTTTCTGGTTGAGGAACTTGACGAGGAAGGGGGCTTCGGCGGCGCGGGGCTCGACACGCTGGACGAGGGCGTTACGCTGGACGAGATCCCCGAAGATATTCTGCCGGAAGAAGACGAAGGTGTACCGGATGCGGAAATCGCGGAACCTGCGGAAGCCGCGGACCCGGAACTGCCCGCCGGTATTCCGGGAAATTTCAAAAAGGAACTGAAGCAGGTCCTTTCATACATGGATCAACTGCTGGAATCCCTGCCGGAAGAAAAAATCGAGGAATTCGCCCAGTCGGAGTACTTCGATACCTACAAAAAGCTGTTCAAGGAACTGGGGCTGGCCTAAATGGGGCTTTTGAACAAAGCCGCCGGGAAGATAAAGGCAAGGGAGGCCCGCGGCGGGATTCCGGAGGGCGGGAACCCGGCCCCGTCCGAATACGCATCGGTCCGCAATTTTCCGGGCGAGCTGCAAAACGAGATCATCAAGTACTGCAACACCTTTACTTCCGTCCACGGCATTGTTTTGGCCTACCCGCCGGATTACGATGAAAAAAAAGAGGGGGAACCGTTTTGCGGGCAGGTAAACCGCATCGTTGCCGCACTTGGCAGCGCGGTGCCCCTGTCGCCCCGCCATACCCTGGTGCTGTTTTCAAATACGGTTGACCGGGAACTCCTGGCCCACCGCCTTTCCAAAAGCCTGGCGGCGGAAGTCCCGGTGGTGTTTCAGGCGGAAAGCGTGGACATCGTGGCGGAGTATATCCGGCCCTTCCTGTAGTGGCCTCCCTCCATTCCCGCTACAATCCCCAGGGGGAAGCCGAGCGGTACCTGGACGCCCTTTCGATTTCCCCGGCTACCCTCTGTTTTATCCTCGTGGAGCCCGGCTTGGGCTACATGATCCCCGTTCTGTCGCGGCGCTTCCCCGCCGCCCGCATCATCGTCCTCCGCGTTTCCCCCGACGGCGGGGAAATGCCTGGCGCGGCGCGGGCCGCCCCGAATACGGCGTGCTGGGACCCGGCCCTTGGGATTCCGGCGGAAGATTTTTTGGGGCGGGAATTTGAGGGGATCGCGAAAAACTCTGGCGGCTTCGGCCCGGAATTGGTAAAGATCATCGAATGGCGGCCCAGCCTGGATCGGTACGGGGATTCCTGCGTACGGCTCCTCGCCGCCGCCGTCAGCGCCCTTAGGCGCTTTGACGCGGAACGCCGCACCGTCAGCACATTCGGGCGCCGGTGGTTCCGCAATTTTTTCAAAAACCTGCGGATCCTCTGCCGCGCCCCGCTGCTCCGGGATTTCCATAAGACGGACGCCCCCATCCTGGTTACCGGATCGGGGCCCTCCCTGGAAGAGAGCCTCCCCCGTATCAAAGAAATGGCGGAGGGGCGCGCCTGCTTCATCATCGCCGCATCGTCCTCCGCCATGGCCCTGCTCAGCCGGGGGATCGTCCCGGACCTTGTCATAAGTACCGACGGCGGCGGCTGGGCCCTGCTACACCTCTACGAGCTGTTCCGGGAACACGGGCCGCGCCGGTTTTCCCGGCAGGGAGAAGGCCGGGGACACCGGCAGCCCGGCCTTGCCGCGGCCCTTACCGCCAGCCTCCCCTCCCAATGCGGCGGCCTCCCGATCCTGGGGATCGCCGACGGCAGCCTGTGGCAGGGCCTTGTCCTGCGGGGCCTGGGCATCCCCCACCTGGCCCTGCCCCAGCGGGGAACCGTTACCGCCGCCGCCCTGGATCTGGCCCTTGCCCTGGGCCGGGGCCAGATCGCAATCGCCGGGATGGACCTGGACGCCAGGGACATCAGGACCCATGCGCGGCCCTACGGCTTCGACCGGATCTGGCGGGAGGGGGCCTCGCGGTTCCGGGGCGAGTACGCGCAGAGTTTTTTCCGCCGGATGGCCGTGCTGGAAGGGGGGAGCTACCGCGTCTACGCCGACTGGTTCGCCTCCCGGCTCGGCGCCTACGGCGGCAGGCTCCGCAGCCTGGGAAGCAACAACCCCCTTTTCGCGGGCCTCCCGCGCCTGGAAGATCCCTGCGGCAGCCCGGCGCCCGGGCCGGACCTTGTCTGGGAACACGGACGGCGCGACGGGTCCCGCGCCCTGGAGATACTCCTAAACGCCCTTGAGGACGGCGGCAGCCGGGAAACCGTCGCGGGGGAGCTGGCCCCGCTGATCCTCCCCGGCGCGCGCGACCCCGGCCCCGGCGAACTCCGGGCCGAGCTGGAATCCCTGGCGCGGCCCTACCTGCGCGGCGGGAACCCATGACGGGGACCGATCCCCGGCCCATTTTCGAGGGGAATATCGGCGCGCTGCGCCTCCGGGACCGGGAACTGGCGGATCGCCTTTCCGCCCTGCGGCCCGATTTTTCCGCCCCGTCCTGCTACCGCTTTCTGGAAGCCCGGACCGGCGACCCGGTCCCCGCTCTGATCGGCGCGGGGCAGGGAACGGCCCGGCCGCTGCACTCCCTGGTCGATCCCCGGCGCGAGGGGGAGCGGCTTATCGCCGCGCTTGAAGGGGAAGATTTCCTCATCTTCCTGGGGCTGGGGGGTGCCTACCAGGTGGAGGCGGCCCTGAATCGGCCGGAGACGGACCGCGTTATCGTTGTCGAATTCGGGCTGCGGGGTTGTGCGGAACTCCTTGGCCTGCGGGATCTGCGCGGCCTGATCGCGGACAGGCGGGTGCTGCTGCTCGCGGATCCGCCGCCCGGAAGCCTGGAGCGGCTGATCCCGGATCTCTACCTCCCGGCCCTTTCGCATGCCGTAAGGGCCCTGCCCCTGCGGCCCAGGGTGGAGGCCGCAGCCGAATTCGGCGCAGCCAAATTTGGCGCCGCCGCCGCGGAGATCCGCGCCGCCATAGGCCGGATCTCCGCAGACTACTCCGTCCAGGCCCACTTCGGAATACGGATGTTCGAGAACACCCTGCGCAACCTTCTAAGGGCGGGCAGCGCCGCCCCGCCGCTGCCCCGGATACGCCGGGCCGCGGTCTGCGCCGCCGGCCCCTCGCTGGATTCCCAGATCCCCCGTATTGCGGAGGCCGTGGAGGGGGTCAGGCGCAGGGCGGGGGGCACGGAGGAAGCCCCCTTCCTTATCGCCGCCGATACCAGCCTCCCGGCCCTGTTAAGCGCGGGCCTGGAACCGGACGCGGTTGTCTCGATTGACTGCCAGCATATCGGCTATCGCCACTTTATGCCCCCCCCGAATTCGCCCCGGTCCGCCCTGTCCCGCATCCCCCTGTTTCACGACCTGGCAAGCCCCCCCTCCCTGGCCTCCCTGGCGGCGCGGCCGGTCTTTTTTTCCGCCGGCCACCCCCTTGGCGCCTACGCCGCCGCCCGGTGGCGGCCTTTCCCGCATATCGACGGCTCCGGCGGCAACGTTACCCATGCGGCGGTTTCGCTGGCGGAAACCCTGGGGGCCGCCGAGATCGAACTGTACGGCGCGGATTTTTCATACCCCCTGGGGAGGACCTACGCGCGGGGGACCTATATATTCCCCTACTTTGAGGCCCGCCAGAGCCGCCTGGAGCCCCTGGAGGCCCTCTTTTCGCGGTTCCTCTACCGCAGCCGCCTGGAGAAGAAAAGCCCCGCCGGGGGGCCCTGGTACTACGAGACGGAAACCCTTGCCCGCTACCGCGCAGCCCTGGAAGCCTCAGGCGGGCGGCTCGCGGCCCGCCTGATCCCCGCCCCCGGCCTTGGCGCCCCCATCGCGCCTGAAACCCGGTTTTCCCGCAGCGCCCGCCCGGCTCGCGCCGAAAGCGCCAATGGCCGCGTCATAAACAGCGACACCCATGCCCCGCCCGCGCGGGAATTCCTTGCCCGCTACCGGGAACAGATCCGGTCGCTGAGGGCCCCCGGAAGTTCCGCCGGGGCCTGCCTGGCGGGCCTTGGCTACGAGGGGCGGCAGATCCTCGCCACGCTCCTCCCCCTGGCCGCCGCGATCCGGCGTAAAGAACCGGAACAGGGGGCGGCGGGGATCGTCGAACGGGCCAGGGACTACGCCGCCGCCGCCATTGACCGGGTCCTGGCGGCCCGCCCGTAGGGGCCTGTCACCATGAATGGTTAGTATACCAGCGCCCCTATTTTTTTATCGTTTAATTCAAAATTCCACAATTCTATTACGTTTTACTTTACGGCCCAGACCAGGAGGCCGCTAAGAAGGGCCGCCGCCGGTACCCCCCCACCCCCCACCAGCGTAAACGTCTTCCAGAATTTTGAGCTTTTTTCGTATTTCGCCGATGGAAGAAAAGTCCTGCGGCCAGGCAGCCTGCGGCAAAAGCAACAAGGCACAGCACAAAACGGTGGCGGAACACGGCCCTGGCGGTTTCATACACGGGAACCTCCTTATGCAATACTGCGGCAACGCGGTATTTTACGCTGCTACGCGAAGAATATTTACCACAAAGGCGAAAAAGGCGCACGAAGGAGAAGAGAAGGAACCCGGACGGGCCGGGCTTATTCGGGAAACCTGATTACATTACCATCGTATGGTTTATGTATGGTTCTATAGTCGTAGATGGCGTGGCCCTTCCACGATGTCAGATCCTTGACTTTATTGCTGTTCGTATCGCCTGCGGAGTAGCCGTATACCGTTCCCCCCGACATGGTAAAAGAAGATGCAACAGTAACCAAAAAAATGCCGCCGCCGTATTCTCCCGCCGTATTGCTTTTGATGGCGCCGCCCTTCATGATGAACGAACCTCTGTCCGACACTACTACCCCGCCGCCCTGTCCATTGTTGCTGGGGCTGCTTGACAGCTTGATACATTCGTTGCCGGATATTTCACTACCGGCCTCCATGATCAGCTTCGATTCGCCGGCCACATAGACGCCGCCGGCCCAGCCGTATGCCGTGTTACCGTTAATTTTACTCCCTGCGTACATGGTAAACTCGCTGGACCCTATAGCCACACCGCCGGCGGTGGCCCTGAAGGTCATGTCCGCCGCCCCGGCTATATTACCGCTGATTTCCGCCCCATTAAGCATTTTAACGATACTGTTTTCCGCCGCCATGCCGCCGGCGCTCAAAACGGCATGGTTATTCGTTATCGTACCGCCGTTCATGGTAAACCGGGAGGCAAACAGCCTTAGCCCGGCGGTGTTGTCTGCTCTATTACCCCTGACGGAACTCCCCGCTTCCATGACGAGGACGCTGTTCGCCATGTAGATACCCCCGCCCACAATTCCGGCTAGATCATCGCCCGGACTGGCGTTGTTATTTTCAACAATGGCGCCCGATTTTAGGGTAAGTGTGGCACCGGAGGCGAAGATACCGCCGCCTTTACCCCGGCCCCCCGTTATGCTTATATCCTGTAAGGCTATGTTAGCCCCCGGCCCCAGGTAGAGAATCCCCCGCTTATCGGGAGGCAACTGCGCCACCGTCAGGACGCCGGAGGGGCCGCCGGGGTTTAAGGGGTCTTTCCCCAGTATCGTTACGGGGTTCCGGGTCTTCCCCAGGAAAAACACCGATTCTGCCTTCGCCGGATTTTCCGGGTTCTGATCGTTGCCGCCTTGCCCATCCAGCGTACCCACAACCACTACGGTACGAATCTCCGGGCTAAGGCCCCGCCCGGCCT
>JAISMQ010000121.1 GCA_031276685.1 Treponema sp.
ATGACCCCTTTGGAGTTCCGTTCAAAGATGGAAAACCCAACGTTGTCCTCCATCTCTTTGACGGCCTTGCTTAAATTCGGCTGCGCCATGTAGAGATTTTCCGCCGCTTTTGTGATGGACCGGGTCCGTTCAATTTCTATGGCATATTTAAAAAATAACGTATTGAAAAAAAGCGTATTCATATCGCCGTCACCGCATCGACAAATTTTTTTGTCACCGGGTGATTTTACCAAACATAAAAAAGCCTGTCTAGTTTTGGCGTTGGGGCGAGGATGCCGGGCGCCAGGATCTCAAAATAAAATCGACAATGGGGGCGGGGTCTTCAAGGCTGTGGGGATGGTGCCTGCATCCGGGTTTAAGAATAACTTCTATAAGGCCGCCCGCCTCCCGGTACCTTGCGGCGAAGGCCCCGCCGTTTTCAGGGTAATACACCGCCTCGTCGGCATCGCCGGCCACAAGCATCACGGGGACAGCTTTTTTCGCAAGGAACGCCGCGCGGTTCAGCGGGCCCTCGTCAAAATTTTTCGCGGTTTCATCGGTAAGGCCGTATAGTTCCCGGCATTGGCGCCATTCGTTTTCCCGCGCGGGGTAAGCGCCGAATCCGCCCGGCCAGTACCGTATATCCAGGACGGGCGCGTCCAGGTAGAGGCAGCAATTATCTTCGGGGTAGGAGTATGCGTAATTGACCGCGTAAAGGCCGCCCCTGCTGAATCCGAAAATAGCCGGTTTCGGGCTGAGCCCAGGGCTTCCCGCGCACCAGTCATGGAAGCGCTTCATCCCTTCGATTGCCACGGGCGCGCCGTACAGGTCGCTGAGGGAACAATAGGCGATGTGCCAGCCCCTGCGGGCCAGCGCCTGATCCGCCGACGCGAAGGCGCCGAAGAATTCCGCCCTCCACACCCAGGGCTTTGATGGCGCCGCCTGTTCAGGGTAGACGATTGTGGCTTTGCACGGCCTGCCAGGCAAAATATTTTCCAAATTGAATTCTTCCATGCGGAATCCGTTCCAGTCTGCCATACCTTTCCCCTTGCCGCAAACGGCCGGTGTTTTGTGAATACCACAACTTTCTTAAAACTAACCGGGTTTTGGGAAAAGTTCTACTACCGAGTTCTTTACGGCGCGTTGACAGGGCGGGGCCCCGTCCGTACACTTGTCCGGTGGAACGACAAAAAGAAGGGTGGGAACAGTTTCTTGAAGACGGCCGGGGCTTTCACCGGACCGTGCTGGGGGGCCTTAAACGGCCGGAGGTTTTTACCCCCGAGATCATACAGAACGTCGCGGCTATGGGCATTGAAAAGTACCTGATGGCCGTTTTTACGCGCCGGGGTATCCTGCCCCGGAACCACACGATGGGGGATCTTACGGCGGAGCTAAAGACATTTATTCCCCTGCCGGAGGATCTGGAAGCGTCGCTGCTCTACTTCGATTCCCTCCAGAATATCTGCTCCTTCGATGATTTTAGGATCACCAAACCTTCCGCGGGGGATGTGGGCCGTTTTGTAGAGGCCATCAACCGGGTGGCGCTGCTGGCGGAAACGGAAACAGGTGCGGCGCGTAACAATTCTTGACACGACCCTGCGGGACGGGGACCAGGCCTTCTGCTTTGGCGGAAAGGAAAAACTCGCCTTCGCGCTTGCCCTGGCGGAGGCCGGCGTTGACGTGATCGAGATCGGCTTCCCCCCTTCGGGGCGGCTCGACTTTGAGCTGTGCAGGACCGCCGCGAGGGAACTCTGTGCGCGGGAGGCGCGGGAACCGCAGGAGCCGCGAAATTTCGCGGCGGCGGGGGGCCTTCCGTCCCGGCCCCTGGCTGCGGTGATGTGCCGGGGCCTTGCCGGGGATATTTCCACATCCGCCGGGGTTTTTTCAGGCGGTATTCCGGGGATACTCCACATGTCCCTTCCGGTAAGCAGGATCCACATTGAGGCGAAACTCGGCAAAACCCAGGGGGAGATTATCGCCCTGGCGCGGGAAGCGGTTTCGTTTGCCGCAGGGCTGGTTTCGGAGGTGGAGCTGGGCGCGGAGGACGCCTTTAGGGCGGACCGGGACTTTCTTCTGGAGTACTGCCGGGCCGCCCTTGACGCCGGGGCGCGCAGGATCAACATTGCCGATACCCTGGGCGCCGCGTCCCCCGGCGAGGCCGGGGACCTGGCGGGCTTCCTCCTCTCCCGTATACCCGCCTTTGTCCCGGAGGCAGGCGGGGCGGTTTTGAGCATCCACTGCCACAACGATCTGGGGCTGGCCTGCGCCAACACGCTGGCGGCCCTGGAGGCGGGCTGCGGCCAGGCGGAGCTTTCGGTAGCCGGCCTGGGGGAGCGGGCGGGCAACGCGGCCCTTGAGGAAGTCGCGGCGAATATCGGCCTGCGATCCGGCAAAACGGGGCTTTACACCGGTCTTAGGCCGGAAAAATTCCCGGAACTTATCGATAGGGCGGCGGCGATGGCGGCCGGCGCGTTTTCGCCCTTGAAGCCCCTTTCGGGCTGGAACACCCGCGCCCACGCTTCCGGGATCCACCAGCAGGGGCTTTCCAGAAATGCCGAAACCTACTCCCTGCCGGGCCTGGAACGGTGGGCCGCGGTTCCCGAGCGGATAGTCCTCTCCCGCCATTCGGGCCGGGCGGGAGCTGCCCTGTTCGCGCAGCGTTACTGCGGCCTTGCGCCGGATGAAACAACCCTTGCCCGTGTGACGGAGCGGATAAAAAACAGCGAGGCCCTTACGGGGATCACCGAATTCCTCTGTTTCCTTGCGGACCTGGGAAAACTTCCGGCGGGCTTTCCCGGCCCCTTTGTCCGCCGCAGCTTTGCCCTAACGTTCGCGGCCCCGGAAAACGCGCCGGGGCCGGAAACCTTCCGGGTCAAGGCCGCCCTTTCGGTCTACGGCTCGGCGGAGGGGGCCCGTGAAATTTCGGGGGCGGGGGAGGGCGAGGCCGCCGCGGTTTCGCAGGCTTTGGGGGGCCTCTGCGGGCGGTGCCCGGACTTTTCCCGCGTCGCCCTTAACGGCTGCGGGGGCAGGATCAGGCTTTACGCGGAGATCGCGCTGCCTTCGGGGAGGCGTTACGCCCTAGAGCGGACCGGCCCTTCGGCGGCGGAACTTCTCCTGCTATGCGGCCTTGACGCGGTCAACGCCGAGGCGCTGCGCCCTTACGCCGAAGCGGGGCAGACTCAGCCGATAAGGTAGTCCGCGGCGGGGCTTCCCGCCTCGATTGAATCGATAACGGCGTCAACGGCTTCTTCGCTGTCGATGCGGCCGAACCACCAGTTTTCGGGGTACACCGCCAGGGCGGGGCCCCGGTCGCAGACCCTGAGGCAGGTTGTGCAGGATACGGCCACGTCGGCCATCCCCCGATCGGACAGTTCTTCCAGCAGGTGCTGCATCAGTTTTCCCGCGCCTCCCTTGGCGCATGCCCCCAGGGGGGCCCCGTTCATCCTGAAGGATCCGCACAGCAGTACGTGGTGTTTTGGTTTGGTCATCGTTTTGCTCCTTTAATGTATGTTCTGCAGCCGGGCTGCTGCGCTACGCTCCGAAGCCGGGCTGCTACGCTACGCTCCGCAGCCTCCGCCCCCGCCAACGCAGCCTTCCCCGCAGGCGCGGCGGGCTGCCTGGGCCCGGTATATGCCGGGAAGCTTTTCCCCTTTTAGCAAATAACCGGCGATGTCGCTTATAAGGCCCTCGCCCGCGACAAGCGCGAAGCCCCGCCGTTCAAGGATGCGCCGGGGGTTTTCCCCGCAGCCGCCGCACAGCACGGCGAAACAGTCGTCCAGGGTATCCGCCAGGCGCTCCCACCTGGCATCGCCCGTTCCGGGCGCCGGGGCCGGGCGCTGTTCCTTCAGGACCGGCCTTTCGTTTTCCAGGGCGAAGATCCGGAAGGACGAAGCTTCCCCAAGGTGGCAGTTGGCAAAGAGCCCCTCCCGGGATGCCGCGGCCAGGTAGGGCCGCCGGGCGCTTGGTTTTACCGCCCAGCCCTGAAGGGTTTCCCGGAGGAGCGCCTCAAGGTCCGCCTGGTTCGCCTCGCCGATAAGGCCCGCCGCGTCGGCCCGGCAGCGGCCGCAGTGGGACATCTGTCTAAGGTGCTTGCCCGCCTCAAGCCGCAGGCCCGCCAGGGCCCCGGCGCCGGGAGAATCAATGTGTTCAAAGGCGGTTCCCGCGAAAGGTATCATGGGGACGCAGTTTTGAATATCCGCGCCCAGGCCGGCCATTGTTTCCGCCACCTGTACCGCGTGGGCGTCGTTAATGCCGGGGATGATCACCGTGTTGATCTTCACCGTGATCC
>JAISMQ010000147.1 GCA_031276685.1 Treponema sp.
ATGCCCCCGGGCAGCCACGAAAAGAGGCCCCGGAAGGCCGCCACCAGCCGTTCCCCCGCCTTGCTTTCCGAAAGGAAAAAACCGACCAGCGTGAACAGGGGGATGGGGATGATGCTGTCGTTGGTCAGGGCGGAATAAATATCCGTGGGCACCACGTCGACGGGTATGGACGCGGATTCCAGGAGCAGCAGGACCAGGCCCCCCATGACCACAAACAGGGGAAGCCCCGCCAGGGCGCAGACAACCAGGACGGCTATGGCCGGGATTTTTACGACCAGGGCCAGGGCGTGGAGGGCGTCCTGAAAACCCTGCGCCCAGCCGGGAATGTCGTATTCCCAGATAAATTTGGCGATGGAGGGGAAACTTACAATTACCCCCAGGGCCACGGCCAGCACGGGGAGCAGCCGGAACGCGCCTTCCAGCCCTGTGCGCCGGGCAAAACGGATGGCGATAACCATGTAGCCCACGGGGATGACCAGCGCGAAGACCCGGTCGGGGATAAAGCCCACCAGGTCCCCCATAAGGCCGATTTTAAGAAACGCGGGGCCGCAGCAGGCGATGGCGGTAATGATAAAGGCCGCCAGGAGGTTGGTACCGGCGCGGGCGAAGCGTCTCAGCTTCCCTTCGGGGAAAAACTGGACCAGGGTAATCGAAAGATGCTCTTCGGTCCGGGTGGCGATCATCCCCGCCAGCATCCCCCCTACCAGCAGCAGGTGAACCAGCACCCCCGACGAATGGGGGACGCCGCTGGAAAAGAAGATACGCGCCACCGCCTCCGCCGCGGCAAGCAGGGCCATAAGGATAAACGAGACAAAACAGGCCCATTTTTCGATAAGGTACGGGATGGAAACGCCGCGCTGCCCGGTAATTTCAGAGGAACCAGGCATTCCGGCCACAGATGTCAATGGGAACCCCGGTAACGCCGCAGTATTTCCTCGACTCTGAGGTACATCTCCTTGTTAAAGACGTTCCTGTCCAGCAGGGCCGGGATCCGGGAACTTATGTCGTCAAGCCAGAGCTGTTCCACCTGCGGGCTTGCCACGTTGTAGTTGATCCCGTCCTGCCTCATCGCCTCGACGGCCTCCGCCTCCCGCCGCTGGAACGAAGCCTCAAACTCAACCCCTGCCCGGCGGACAATGTCGTGAAGCCGCTCCCGGTACCGTTCGGGGATGCTTTCCCAGCCCTGCCGGTTCATCAGGACGCCGCCCATAAAGGGGGCCAGCTTGATGGAACTGAGGTGCCTGGCCTCCCGGTACAGGGAAGACGCCTGTACCAGGATGGGGCTCTGGTAAAACGCATCGATACGGCCGGAGATAAGAAGGGCCGGGACATCGGTCATGGAAGCCCCGACCATTTGAAAACCCAGGGCCTTAAAGGCGTCGTTGAGCTTCTTGTCGCCGGGGTTGCTGCCCACTTTAAGCTTCCGCAGATCGTCGGGGCTAAAGACCGGGGAACGGGAAAAGATCATCACCCAGCCCCCCTTTACCCAGGCAAGGGCCTTAAAGCACATTTCCTCGATTTTCGCGTCCAGCAAGGGCCTCACTTCCCGCAGCACCGCGTCGAATTCTTCGTTGTTCCGGATAAAAAACGGGACGGAAAGGGTCATGATCTCCGAGGCGATCGAATAAAAGGCCTGGGAGGTAAAGACCGCCGCCTGGAAGCGGTTCTGCCTGAGCCACTGCAGGTACTGATCTTCCGAACCGGGCCGCTGGTGGGCGATATTAAGCACCACCTCCCCGTTTGTCACCTGGTGCCATTCGGCGGCAATCCGGTCAAGAATTTCCCCCCAGTCCGAGTTCCGGGGCAGGGGGGAAGCCAGCCGGATCTCCACCGCGCCTGAGGACGCGGCGGCAAACAGAAAAAACGCAAGGGCCGGGATCTTCAAGATCCCGCGCGGCACGCCGCTAGAATGCTTCGGATTCATCAGGTTCCTCATGGTATTCACCTTCGCTGTAGTATTCGCCTTCATCATAATAATATTCGTCTTCATCGTAGCTAATTGTCTCGTAAGCTTCCGTATCCAGTTCCCCGTCTTCGGTAAGGAAGAAGTACTCCCCCGCCCGGTCCAGCAGGGTCCGGGCCTTGCGCTGGGCAAGGATGTTTACCAGCCGGTTTTCCCTGTCCGCGTCCGCGTCAATGTCCAGGGCTTTCCGCAGGCAGGACCGGAAGGTCTCGTAATCGTCCGCGGGAATCGCCACGGCCTGGGCGTAGGAGACGTAGGGGCCCGCCAGTTTGCCGCCGGATTTCTCCAGCGCCCGCTCAAAATGAAGGGGCGCCCGGTCCGGCGCCCCGCCCATGGCCGGGGGGAGGGAGCCGTAGGCCAGGATATAAAAATCGTCCAGCGCGCCCGAATTAAAATCCGGGTCCAGCTCGTAGGCCCTGCCCGCGTAGGCCATGGATTCCGGCACCCGGCGGGCCAGTACGTAATCGAAGGGGTCCAGCGAAAAGGCAGAAAGGGTCCCTGCGGCTATCCAGTAGAGCAGGGGGACATCTTCTTTTTTCATCTTTGCCAGGTAGGGGGCAAGCCCGCCGCCCTCCGCGGAGGCGGAACCGATGCCGGGGTACTTCCGTTCAAGGCCGTTTCGCAGAATATCGGCCCCCCGCAGGTAGAGCTTTTTGGCCCGCTCCTGGGCCGCCAGCCGTTCCTCGTACCGGGGGGCGGGGAGGAACTCCGCCGGGCCCTGGACAAAGGCGTTGGCGTACATCACGAACAGGGAGCCGGTGGTAAGGATAAGCCCCCCGTGATCGGGGGACCCGGCCAGCAGCGACTCGTACATCTTGATGGCGAAGGGTATGGCGTCCGCCACCAGTTGGGGGTCGTTATCCCCGGTAAAAACCGACGAGTTTCCGGGCCCCGTCAGGGCGTCCGCCATCGCCCGGGTGGCCATCCGGCTTAGCGAACAGCCGGAACCGGCCAGGAGAAGGGCGGATACAACGCTGCACACGCTGATTCTCAGCAGCTTCATACAGTTATTATTATTTCTTGCAGGCTGTTTGGCAAGCAGCCGGAATCCCGGCAAAAATGTGTCATTATGATACAAATTTCAGCATAAGGAAAAATTTATGTAAATTTTTTTCTTGACATCCCGTAGTATCAGGGGCAACATGGTCATATAACAGTTATTTTCACCATGCCGGCGGGCATAAACGCAAAATCCGTTTATTTTTTAAGGAGGGCTGATATGAAAAAAACAGCCGTGGCAGCAGCAGTCTTGGCGGCGGCGCTGGCAGCCGGTTCGCCGGTATGGGCCGGGGGCGGCAGGCAGGAGACCCGGCAGGCGGCGCAGGAGCAGGCCCGGGATCTGAAGGGCCTCAAACTTTCCACCCTGCGGTGGTTCAGAGGGGCTTACGATCCGTATACCGCCGAAGAACCGACCGACGCCTACGAACTCGCGGTACTCAACAAGCGCAAAGAGCTGATGTCCAAACATAATTTTACATTTGAGGAAGTCCAGCCCCCCACTGCCGATTTATATGAATCGGTAGCCTTGTCCATAATGTCCGGCGATCCCCTGGCCGAAATGGTTATCATGGCCGCCCAGGGTTTTACGGCCCTGTCCAACCAGAACCTGCTGTTCCCCGTAAGTACCGTGCCCGCGTATAAACTGCTCATGGCGGAACCCAGCCTGCGCTACATCAAGAGTATCGAAGAGGCTACTACGATAAACGGCAAAACCTACGGTTTCGGCCC
>JAISMQ010000153.1 GCA_031276685.1 Treponema sp.
TGATAAGCCCGGTTACCGGGGGCGCCAGGATGGCGGCGCCCTGGCTGAAAGTATAGTACAAGCCGGTGTAGATGCCCATATTCCCAAAGTCGGCTATCTGCCAGAGCATGGGGAAGGAATTCACCGTGACCCCGATCCAGACCGCGCCGTAGAGGAACATCAGTACCAGGAAGATCCCCAGGGACGCGGAAGGGCCAAGCCCCGCCCTAAGCCCCAGGAAGCCGCTGGCGGGGATAAGGGCCAGCACGGCGGCCAGGCAGACCAGGCTTGCGCGGATAAAGCGCCTTCTCCCCAGCCGGTGGGCCAGGTAGCCGCAGGGGACCGCCATGATCACGCTGGAAATTCCCGCCACGCCCTGCGCCAGGGCCGCGCTCCCCGTGGAAACCCCCAGCGTTTCCACCAAAAAGAGCCCCAAAAAGGGCTTCGCTCCCTCGTAGGCGGTGAACCAGAAGAAAATTGACAGGAGAATCCGGGCCACGCTGGTATCCTTCCGGGCCTTTCCTTCGCTAAAAATCCGCCGGATCGACCGCAGAACCGGGACTTTTTCCTCCGGTCCGGCGTTTTTTTCGGGAAGTTTCTCCCGCACACAGGCCAGAAGGACCAGCACCGCCGCGATGATGCACAGGGACGCGATGTTGAAGGGCAAAGCCCAGGGCAGGCCTCCCGCGAAGAAAGCCACCAGCGGCGAGGGAACGTCGATTAAGCGGGCCAGAACCAGGGTGCTGACGATAAGCCCGACGCCCCCCATCATGTTGATCACCCCGTTCGCCTCGGAACGGTAGTCCCCCGGTATGGTGTCGGGCATCAGCGCCACCACCGGGCCCCGCACGGAAGTTTTGAAGATGTTGAAGCAGAAGACGATCCCCAGAAGGGCGGGCAGGGACCGGGCGGCCATGGGGGGGATAAGGCTTCAGAGCAGGGCCGCCTGGGGCAGTTCTACCAGGATAAAGGGCATGCGCCGGCCCAGCCGGGTCCTGGTCCGGTCGCTCCACACGGAGATGACCGGGATCAGGCACAACTGGAGGATGTTGTCCAGGGTCATAAGCCCCCCCACCGCCGCGTTGGACGAAAGGAAACGCCGCAAAAAGATGGGGACGTAGGTGTCGTACAGGGGGTCCATAAGGCCCATCGTAAAAAAGCCGAATCCGATAAGGAAGGTAAGCCCCAGGTACTTCCGGAAGCCCCCGTCGTTTGCTTTAGCCATCATACGCCTCTCCTGTACCCACGGTAGCCGGGGGGGCTGCGCCTGTCTACCCAAGCCCTATCCGTCGCCCAGCGCGGAGATATAGCCGTTTTTTAGCTTGGCAAGGGTTTTCCCAAAGGCTTCGTACAGCTCGCCTGAGTACTTTTCGATAATGCCTGCCGCGTTATCGGGCAGCGCCTTCTCCGGTTTAAGAAGCTCGTAGGCGTCTACGCCAAGGACATCCGCCATTTTTGCCAAAGTCCGGGGGGACACCCATTTTTTCCCGTTTTCAATGTCGCTTAGGAAAGGTATGGAAATATCAAGCTTTTCGGCCAGTTCCGCCTGCGAAAATTTACGGTAGCCACGGTACCTCTTTAGATTGCCGCTTAAAATTTCCCGCAAACCGCGTTCATCCATAAAAAATTATCCTTTTGGCAAACCCAGTATGCTTTTAGCTTGACATCTAAGGAATAATCAGATAGCTTAACCATATTAGCCATTGGCTAATTCCGGTATTACGGCATCCTTGGTGATGCTTCCGGGCGCTTCCGGGGACGGGGGCCGGCTGGTTTCCGGCCCCAGGCAAGGGCAGCCTGTACGGGCTGCCAGGCACAGCTCCGCAACGAGGCTAAACTACGAAGGAGAAGGCTATGAACAGTTCCGTTGTTATGAAGAAGTATGCGTTTCTCGCGGGGATCGCCGGCCTTGTGCTGGTATTCGGCCTTGCCCTTGCCGGCTGCAAGCCGGAACCGGACCCCAACCCGTTTGAAGGCACATGGGTAAACGAGAAAGATGAAGATCAAACGCTAACCTTTGATGATTCTACCTGGATCATGAAAGCTGACGATGTCGGCTATGCCAAAGGGACCTACGACTATGACGGTGACAAAGGCGAGTTTACCCTTACCCATCTTTGGGACGACGATGATGAAGAGTGGTATACAGCGACTGAGGCTGGGATCGAATCCCCAGACGCAAAAGGAACCGGCACGATCTCAAATGGTAAGCTGACCTTCAAACAGGGTAAGAGTGGAGAAGAACAGGTTTATAAGAAGAGCTAAGGGCTGGCCTCAAGGCCGCCCTGTCCGGTGTTTCGCGCCCTTGTCCCCGGGGGCGCGTTTTTTTTGTTCTCCCTGGCCTCCGGCCCTGGCCTGTGTATACTATGTGGTATGAAGCGTGGCGCGGGGATCGTCCCCCTTATCCTCCTTGTCTGCGGGCTGGTTTTTGTTATCGCGGGCCTTGCCCGCGGCGACGCGGAACAGGTCTTTCGGAAGGCGGTCTTTGTCTGCCTGGAGTGTATCGGGATTGGATAACAGTTTGCTGCGGCGGGGCCTGGGGAAGCTTCCGGCCCTAAGGCGGCGCGTCCAGTTTCTGTCCCTGCTGCTTTGCAACGCGGATCTCCGGGGTTTTGCGCGGGGGGCCGTATCCTCAAGCCCCCTCAAAAGGGTCTGCGTCCCCGGACTCAACTGTTATTCCTGCCCGGGGGCGCTCGCCTCCTGCCCCCTGGGGGCCCTGCAGAATTCCCTGGCCCAGGGCCGCTTCCCCTTCTACGTCGCGGGGCTCCTCCTGCTGTTCGGCGTTACGCTGGGCCGGGGGGTCTGCGGTTTTTTATGCCCGTTCGGCCTTGTCCAGGAGCTTTTGTACCGGATTCCCTCCCCCAAGCTGCCCAAAAGCCCCCTTACCCGGCGCCTTTCCCTGCTAAAGTACGGCTTTCTGACCTTTCCCGTCATCGTCCTGCCCCTGGGCGCCTTCGTTGCCTACGGCCTTGGGGAGCCCTTTTTCTGCAAATTCCTCTGTCCCGCCGGGACCCTGGAGGCGGGGCTGCCCCTGGTCCTGCTCAATGCCGCCTTCCGGGAGCTTGCCGGCGGCCTTTTCATCTTAAAATTGGCCCTGCTGGCCGCCTGCGTGGCGGCTGCGGTGTTCATATTCCGGCCCTTCTGCCGTTTTGCCTGCCCGCTGGGGGCGATCTACGGCCTGTTTAACCGCTATGCCCTGTGGGGGATCCGCCGGGACCGGGGGCTTTGCACCAATTGCGGAAGCTGCGCGGAAGCATGTAAGATGGATACCCGGATCGCCAACGACCGGGAGTGTATCCGCTGCGGGGACTGTATCCGCGCCTGCCCCGCCGGCGCCCTTTCCATGCCCGGAACGGGCCCGTCCCGGATTTTGCGCGGCTGCGGGAACAGCCGGGCAGGGCGGAAAGGCGCGCACGGGGGGGAAGCCTGAAACCTATGGAACGAATCGCTATTTATAAACGCCCGGCAGCCGTGATCGGGGCCGCCTTTTTGCTGGGTATTTTGGCCTGCGCGGAGGGGCCCGCCGTAGGCAAACGGGCCCCCGACGTTACCCTGGCCGCCCCCGACGGCCGGACCGTAAAGCTTTCCGATTACCGGGGCAAGCCCGTAGTCCTGCACTTTTGGGCCACCTGGTGCGGGCCCTGCGTCAGGGAACTGCCCCTTATCGCCGATCTCGGCGCCCGGAATTCCCCGGATCTCACCGTCCTGGCGGTGAACTGCGCCGAAACGGACCGGGAAGTTTCCGCGTTCCTCGCCGAACGGAATCTGACCCTTAACGTGATGATGGACCGGGACTTCCGTATCTCGAAGACCTACAACGTTGACGCCATCCCCCAGACCTTTATGATCGACTCAGACGGCCTTATCAGATCCGTCAGGGTAGGGGCCTACGACCAGCGGGACCTTGCCCGGGACCTGTCCGCCCTGCTCGGCAGCTAGGGCCGGAATCTTCAGGGCCGGTACTTGACGTTCTTCCGTGTTTTTGATAAGTTTACCGGACGTGTAAGCGCGGCTATGCCCTTGTAGCTCAGTTGGCAGAGCATATCCATGGTAAGGATAAGGTCAACAGTTCGATTCTGTTCGAGGGCTATCGAAAAGCGCGGTTTTTCGGGGGCTTGTGGGTAACGGCCCTGCAAACCGGGCGGTAAGGCCCGGATTTAGACCGGAAGAGGTTCAAAATGGCAAGCAAGAAACAGGTTGTGGAGTTGGTGGCGCTTCAGTGCAGCGAGTGCAAGCGGCGGAACTACACCACGTCGAAGAATCGGCGGAACACCCAGGAAAAGCTGGAGCTGAACAAGTACTGTCCGTTCGACCGGAAGCATACCTTGCACAAAGAGACCAAGATAAAATAGGAATTCCCCGGCAAACGCCGTTTCGCGGGGGTAACAGAGGCGTATAGCTCAGTTGGTAGAGCGGCGGTCTCCAAAACCGCAGGTCGAGGGTTCGAAGCCTTCTGCGCCTGGGAGAGAAAGTAAAAAAAGCCGGGGTATGTAACGTCCGGC
>JAISMQ010000159.1 GCA_031276685.1 Treponema sp.
CACGCAGTAGGCAAAACGGATCCAGCCGGGTTTGCCGAAACCAGAACCGGGCACGCCCAGGATAAGGCGCCGTTTAAGGAGATCCGCGAAGGCCAGGTCGTCCCCCTCCGCGCCGGAAGAACCGGAAACCCTGCGGGGCGGAACGCGGCAGAACAGGTAGAAGGCCCCCTCGGGCCGGGCGTAGGTTATGCCCGCCCGGTCCAGTATCCCGGTAAAGGCGGCGCGGCGGCGGGCGTAGATGTCCACGTCAACCTTGGCGAAGCTAAGCTCCGCCACGATCCGCTGCATCAGGGCCGGGGCGTTGACAAAGCCGAGGATCCGCGTGGCGTAGATCAGCGCGTTCATCAGATCCTCCTTGTCCGGTACGCCGGGGCCCGCCGCGATATAGCCAATCCGCTCGCCGGGAAGCGAGAGGCTTTTGGAGTAGGAGCTTACCACGATGGAATTGGCGTAGGATGCCAGAATCGGGGGGACCGCGATACCGTCGTAGCTTATCTCCCGGTAGGGCTCGTCGGAGACAAGGTAAGGCGCACCCCGCCCGGCCAGGAGCTTTCCCAGGGCCTCTATGTCGGCGGCGGGGTAGACCCTGCCCGTGGGGTTGTGCGGGGAGTTGATAAGGACGGCCTTGGTCCTGGGGGAAAGGGCGGCTTTTACGGCGTCCAGGTCCAGGCTAAAATCTTCGGCGGAATCCGCTTCGACCAGGACGCCCCCGTGGTTGGCCACGTAGGAACGGTACTCCATAAAGTAGGGCCGGGGGACGATCACCTCGTCGCCGCTGTCCAGAATCGCCTTAAAGACCACGTTCAGGCCCCCCGCGGCGCCCGCGGCCATGACGATGTGGGATCCGTCTATCCGCACCCCCTGCTCGCGGGACGCCTTGGCCGCCAAAGCTTCCCGCGTTTCCGGGAAGCCCGCGTTGGGCATGTAGCCGTGGGAACCTTTGCGGTCCTCCCTGGCAAGGCGGAGAAACACCCGGTGGAAGGCCGGGGGCGGTTCAATGTCGGGGTTGCCCAGGGAAAAATCAAAAACCTTCCCGGCGCCGTATTCGTTTTTCAGGCGGTTCCCCTCTTCGAACATCTTACGGATCATGGACTGGGAACCCAGCGCGTCTTTAATCTTCCGCGAAATCGGCATGGCTAACTCCTGCGCTTAATATAGCAAACAAAATATGCTACGGTAAACTACATGGAGAGATTATGGACAATTACGACAGGGCTTCTATCCCCTCTTTAGCGGACTGCCTGGGTGCCGCGGACGAAACCAGGGAACTTTTGATGGGCCGGGGCTGCTACGCGGAAATTCCGGCGCTTCTCGGGCGGCTCTACCAGCCCCGGGGGGTTTTCCTTGTTTCAGACGAAAACACCTGGAAGGCGGCGGGCGCAGGGCTCGCTGAGATTCTTAACGGGGCGGGGATCCCCGTAGAGGGGGAGCTGCGCTTCCCCGCCAGCCCCCGGCTCCACGCGGAGTACGCCTGCATCAGCGCCATTAAAGAGAAATTCTCCGCCCTGCCCCGCCCGGCGGTCCCCGTCGCCATAGGCGGGGGCACGGTGAACGATCTGGTAAAACGGGCCGCCGCCGAACTCAAACAAAGCTACCTCTGCGTACCCACCGCGTCCAGCGTGGACGGCTACACCGCCTACGGCGCGGCGATCCTCTACGAAGGCTACACACAGACCATGCCCTGCCCCGCCCCGCTGGCCCTGGCGGCGGAACCGGAGGTGCTGGCGAAGGCCCCCCCCTACCTTTCCTCGTCGGGCTTCGGGGACCTGGCAAGCAAGATCATCGCCGGGGCCGACTGGATCATCAGCGACACGGCGGGGCCCCTGGGGGCGCCGGGCGCGGAACGTATCGACGAAAAAGTATGGAACATGACCCAGCCGGGGCTTGCCGGCTATCTGGAACGGTCGACAGACGCCGCCCGGGGCGACAGCGGCGCGGTTATCGCCCTGTTCGAAGCCCTGGCCATAACCGGCTTTTCGATGCAGACATTCAAGGGTTCCCGCCCGGTCTCCGGCAGCGAACACCTGTTCAGCCACGTCTGGGAAATGGACGACCTTTCGGTAGACGGCGTCCCCGTGACCCACGGGCACAAGGTAAGCATCGGGACCCTGGCCTCCGCCGCCTGTTACGAGATCTTCTTCGCCGATCCTTCCGGCCCCCCCTCCCCGCCCGGGGGCTATACCCGGCCCAGCCTCCCGCAGCGGCTGGACGCGGTCTCGGCGGCTTTTGAGGGCGGCCGGAGCCGCGATCTGGTGGTAAAGACCGCCGGGGAAAAGTACATGGATGACGCCACCGTAAAACGTGTCCGCGAGGCCGTGACGGACAACTACCGCGAACTGCGGGACCGGGTCCTGGCCCGGCTGCCGCCCTACGGGAAACTCAAAGACATGCTGGGCAGGGCCCTCTGCCCCCTCAAACCCGAAACCATCGGCCTTTCCCGGACCGATGCTATCGCCACCGCCCGGCGCGCCCAGATGATACGCAACAAGTACTGCCTGCTGGACCTTGTCTGGGACATGGGGCTGATGGAAACCGTCCTTGCCCGGTTTGAGGATTCGGCGGAATACCTAAGGTAGAAGCCGGGCGCGGGCCTCCGGCTTTTACCCCCTTCACATCATGCCCGGCATGGTCAGTTTGATGAGGGTATCCACGTTGTTCAGACGGCCGGGCTCGATGCGAAGAGCGGTACCCGCGGCATCGGTCCGGACGATCGATACCGCCTCCCCGGTCAGACATTCGGCCTGCGTACAAAGCCCCCCGCTTCCGTCAAGGGGCGGCAGCGTAAGAAGCCGGGCGCCTGAGTCCAGCCGTTCAAGTTTTTCTGAGTCCAGCCGTTCAAGTTTTTCAAGGCCGATAACATGCAGATAAACAGTATCGCCCCGGTGGCAGCTTCCGCCCCAGGCTTCGGGCTTGTAGGGGCCGCCCCGGGTTCCGTACACGCTTTCGCCGTACTGCTTCAGCCACGCGCCTATCTCTTTGATGCGTTCCGTTTCATTCGGGGCGAAGCGGCCGTCCGCCATGGCCCCGATGCTTAACAAAAAGTTGCCGTCCCCGCACACGCAC
>JAISMQ010000170.1 GCA_031276685.1 Treponema sp.
ATCATCCAGTACGGCGGTTCGGTAAAGCCGGAAAACGCCGCCCAGCTTATGGCAAAGGAAAACATTGACGGCGCCCTGGTGGGCGGCGCCGCCCTAAAAGCGGAGACCTTTGTACCGATCGCGAAATTCGCGTAACGCGGGCAGGAGGAATTGGCATGAGCCAGGAAGAGGGAAATTCCCCGGAAGAATTTCAGGGCCGCCCGGGCATACGCCGTCACGAATCCGGCATACGCTGGGACGACCGCCGCCGCCGCCCCGGCGAACGCCGGGCAAGGGCGGACCGCCGGGACAGCCAGGACCGCCGGAAGGGCACGGACCGCCGCCGGGGGCCGGAGGATCGCCGGCAGAACGACGAGCCCTTCCCGCCCCCGGACCGCCGCGTTTCCCCCCTGCGCCGGGCCGGGGAACGGCGGCAGACGGAAGATCGCCGCCTGGCGGACCGCCGGAAAACGCCGGACCGCCGCCAGGGCGGGGGGGAATCCGGCCCGGACGGGCGCCCCCCGGAACCGGCGGGCCGGGATCCCGGACCGCCGCGCTCCGGCAAACTTGAATAAACGCCCGCCTTTCGATAGAGTTATAATTTGTTATAGACGAGCTTTTCCCAAAACTCAGTCAGTTTTGGAACAGTCTCAGACCAGTCCCAAGGACCGGGTCTTTGGGACCGACTCTGGATGTTACGGAGACAAGTAATGAATGCTCTTAGTGTGGTCCTGTTGGTGTTCTTTGTAATTATCGCCATCCTGCTCATCCTCCTGGTGCTGGTTCAGAACGAGGAAGGGGACAGCATGGGGGGTATCTTTGCGGGGGGCGGCGGTTCCGCCTTTGGTTCCCGCGCCGGGAACGTGCTTACCAAAACCACCACGGTTTTAGGCACGCTGTTTCTGGTGATTAGCCTGGCCCTGGCCCTGCTTAGCCGCGGTCCGGCGGCCTCCAGCGGTGTCGAGGCCGAAGGGTACAAGCTTAGCCCGGAAGCCGCGGGCAGTTGGCTGGACGATGAACTGAACCCCCAGGCGGAAGGGGCCGGAGGAGCGCCCGAAACCGGGGGAACGTCCGAATCCGGGGAGGGGGCTGAAACCGGGGAAACAGTGGAAACCGGAGAACTGGCTGCGGATACCGAAGTTCCCGGGGCTGCGGAATAGGCTGCGGGAGGTTTCATGTTCCTGCACGAAGTATTCCCGGCCAGGTGTATCAAGGTTGGTTTGGAGGCGGAGGACAAGGAAGAAGTCTTCGAGGAAATGGTGGACTACTTCTGCCAGGCCACCCGGAACGGCGCGCGGGAGGAGATCCTAAAGGCCCTGCGCGAGCGGGAAGCGAAGATGTCCACCGGAATCCACAAGGGAATCGCCGTCCCCCACGGCAAAACCAACGTAGTGGAAGACGTAGTCGGGGTTTTGGGGATCTCCCGCAAGGGGATAGACTACGACGCCCTGGACGGGGAACCGATTTACCTGCTCTTTATGATACTTGCCCCCCAGAAAGATTCGGAAAAGCACCTGCGGCTCCTTAAACGGCTCGCGGAACTCCTGGAAAACCCCCAGTTTTACATGGATATCCTGTCCCAACGGGATTCCCAAGGGGTCTATAACGCCATTTGCAAGTATGAAGATATCTTCATAACCGGGGAATAGCAGTCATGCCGGACCGCGCTGCCGGCCGCGAAGCGGCCGCCGTCCATACCCCTGCCGGAATTGGCGGAATCGGCGCGGGGGAAAACGAAACCAGGGAAAATATTCTTGGCCACCTCCTGAAGATCGAGGCCGATGCCGCTTCCCTGGTTGACGACGCCCAGGCGGAGGCGGACCGGCGGATCGCCGAATCGGAAAAGCAGAACCGTTCCCGTTACGATGAAGAATACGCCCGCGAAGCTGCGGAACTGGACCGGGCCTTTGAGGAAGAGATCGCCCGTATCCGTGCGGATTACCAAAACCAGTTGGAGGCGTACCGGAAGGGTCTGGACGCCATTCCCGTGGATCAGGGGTGTTTTTCCGCCCTAATGGACAAGCTTTTGGCCGCCGGCCCGGCGCGCAGGGCTTTTTCGGGCCAAATGTCCCCGCAGGGGCTTTGATCGTGCGCCCTCCGCGAAGCTTCGGTTCCCCAAAGCCGCTCGTGGCGGGGCTGGGGGCGGGGGAGCGGGCCTATGTGTACGCCAAGGCCTGCGGCCTTATGGGGAAGTCCTTCGTAGCCAAGCGGATCCCGGAACTGGCGCGCCCGGACCGCCTTTCCGCGCTGGATCGCCTTGTCTTCCCCCAGGCAAGCCGGGAACTTCCCGAACGGGAACTCCTGCCCGATCTGGAACGGCGGATCACGGAACGGGCGGTGTCGCAAATCCTGTCCATCGTTTCTTCCTATTCGCGGCCCCCGGAACTTTTGCTGCGGCTTCTGCGGACCTGGGAATACGCGGACCTAAAATCCGCCCTTAACGCCCTGGTAAGCGGGGAAACCTCTTTCCCCTCGTGGACCAGGCTGGGCCCGTTTGCCACGGTGCGTTTTGCCGCCTACCCGGACCTGGCAGCCATGATCCGGGGGACCGAATTCGAATTCCTCCTGTCAAAAGAGATAAACCTGGGCCGGGGCGCTGATGCGGTAATGGCCCAGGCCCGGCTGGACAAGCACTACTACTCCTGCCTCTGGCAGGCGGTAAAAAAGCTCCCCGTTTCCGACCGGACGGAGGCGGAAAAGATAGTTGCCGAGGAAATTTCCCTGCGGAACTGCATCTGGGCGCTGCGCCTGCGGAGCTACTACGGCATGCCGGGCCGGGAAGTATCGGAGCATCTGATGGACATTGGCCCGGCGCAGGCGGGGAAGGCGAAAAAAGCCCCCCGCGCAAGGGGATCGGGCGCCGGATCCCTTGCCGCCGACGCGCAGGCCATGCTGGACTTTAGCCTGGATTCCCGGGCCGCCTGGGCCGGCTGGAGGCGGGAGCGCTTTTTGAACCCCGAAATCCCCGGCCAGCCCTGGGCTGCGGACCCCCGGTACTTTCAGAACGCCGCAGGGGACTACCTTTACAAGCTTGCCCTGCGGGCCTTCCGCCGCAAGCCCTTTTCCGTTGATACGGCGTTTTGTTTTATACGGATCAAGCAGTACGAAGAAGACCTGTTAACCAGCGTAGCCGAGGGTCTGGGTTTGGGAATGTCCAGCCAGGATGTATTTGCCCTTTTGGAGGTGGTTCCGTGATCCGGCCAAGGAAGATGAAGCATGTTGAGCTTACGGTTCTATCCAGAGATGTGGATCATGTGATCGAATACCTGGGCCGCCGGGGGATCATGCACTTTTCGGAAGGCGGCGAGGCTGCCGAAGGGGGCGAATTCCGGGAACTGCCGGACCTGGAAGGATCGGGGCAGGACGCCGGGTTTCCCGGCATCGGCCTGCGCGCCGGAGCACCGGAAACCCTGCCTCGGCCTGCGGACGCGGCGGCCGGCGGGATTTTCGGCGCGGGGCTGGCGCAACGGCGGGCGTCGAGCCCCCGTTCCCTGGATCATGCGGCCTTCCGGCATATCCAGGACAACCTGGAGCGGCTCAGTTCCGCCGCGGCCTTCCTCGGCGTCGAGCTTCCCGCAGAGCCCGAAGAAAACACGATGCTCCCCGCCGAGGCGGAGGAGGTTCTAACCGGGAAACTCCAGGAAGGGGTAAGCAGCCTTATAAACCGGGAAAACGAGGCGGCCCAGGAAAAGCGCAAGGTGGAGGAGGCCCTGAACGAAGCCCGCGCCTTTGCCAACCTGAACGCCCCCTTCGCGGAACTCGACCAGCTTTCCTACCTTACCCTGCGGCTGGGCCGCCTGGACCTGAAAGCCCAGGAACAGGTCCGGCGGAACCTGGCGGACCGGGCGGTGATCATCTCGCTGGGGGACGGGGAACGGATCCTGGCGGCAGCGTCCCGCCGCGGCCGCTTCGCCCTGGATTCGGAACTGAAAAAGGCCGGGTTTATCTCCATCGCCATACCGGAAGGCTACCAGGGCATCCCCCCGGAACTCCTGGAGGGCCTGGAAAACCGCCTGGCTGCGGCGAAGGCGGAACTGGAGAGGGTACGCGAGGACAAGGAAGACCTGGCCCGCGAAAGCGGGCCCCATCTCCGCGCCCTTACGGCCTCGTACCTTATGGCGGCGGCGGTGGAACAGCTTAAAGAAAAACTTGCGGCCACCAGGAACATCTACGTCCTTTCAGGCTGGGCGCCCCAGGATACCATAGCGGGCATGGTGGAAGACCTAAGCCGGATCACGGAAAAGCGGATAGCCATCCGTACCTACGCCCCGGAGGAGATGCCGGAAGTCACGGAAGGCCGGGAGAAAGTTCCGGTCTCCCTTAAACACGGCGCCTACGTCAGGGGTTTTGAGCGCGTGGTCTTCTCCTACGGCGCGCCCCTGTACGGCACCATCGATCCGACCCCTTTTGTCGCCGTCTTTTTTTCCATCCTCTTCGGGATCATGTTCGGGGATCTGGGGCAGGGCTTTGTCCTGTTCCTCCTGGGCCTGCTTGCCGGCGCCAAAAATTCCGGATCGTTGAAGAATTTCCGCGGCTACTCAACGCCCCTTATCGCCGTGGGGATCGCCTCCATGGTCATGGGCCTTCTAACCGGCGAAATTTTAACCATCGAAGGGCTCCTGGCAGCCCCCACCCGGGCGGTAACGGGCTTCTTTATGAACCTCTTCGGCATCCCCGGGGAAGCGCCGGAACGGATCCTCCACCTGATGCCCGAAAAGGGGAACGTGCTGCGGTTGTTTTACTTCTTCGGGTTTACGATTTCCGTGGGGGTAGTTCTCAATTCCATCGGGCTGGTGGTAAATATCCTCAACCTTATTTCCCTAAAGCGTTACGAAAAGGCATTCTTTTCCAAAACCGGGCTGTCCGGGCTTCTGTTTTTCTGGTATGCCATCTTCATTGCGGTGCGCTGCATCGCCGGGGGCAGTTTCGCCTGGTTCGATGTGGCGGGGCTCCTTATCCCGGTCTTTGGCATTTTCTTCGGCCCCGTGCTGTGGCCCCTTATCTCCGGGGAACGGCCCATACTAAAAGAGGGCTTCATGGTCTTCGTCATGGAGGGCTTTGTGGAGATTCTGGAGACCCTTTCAACCTATGTCTCCAATACGGTAAGTTTTCTGCGGGTAGGGGCCTTTGCCCTGTCCCACGCGGTTCTTTCGTTTATTGTGTTTACCCTTTCAAGCATGGTGAGCCAGGGCGGGGCGGCGGCGGGGCCGGTCCTCGCCTTCGCGGTGGCGGTCTTTGGCAACGCCCTTATCATCGTGCTGGAAGGGATGATCGTGGCTATCCAGGTAGTGCGGCTTCAGTATTACGAATTTTTCAGCAAATTCTTTACCGAAACCGGCGTTGCCTTTACCCCCTTCCGCTTCCGCAAGGAAGCGCAGGGTTAACATCGTATGCCGGCGGCGGTACCGCCGCTTGTTAGAGGAGTAGTGTATGAAACGTGTCGTAGTGTTGTTGATGCTGGTCCTGTGTGCGGCGGTTCTGCCGGTTTTTGCCCAGGAAGCCGCCGAAACTGCCGAAGCCGCAGCGGGAAGCCCCGCCGTGCCGGTGTGGAAGTACTTTGCCGCAGCCCTGGCGGTGGGAATTTCCTGCATCGCCGGCGGAATCGCGGTGGGGCAAATCGGAGCGGCGGCCATGGGGGCCATGAGCGAGAACCCGGAACTCTCCGGCAAGGCCATCCCCTATGTCGGGCTGGCGGAGGGGATCTGTCTTTGGGGCTTTCTGGTGGGTCTGCTGATAATATTTTTTTAATCGTTTATGGATTATTACTTTATCGGCGACCCGGAACTGGTTACCGCGTTCCATTTCGTGGGTATCGGGGGAAGGGCCGTGGCGGACTCAGGCGAGGCGCAGGCCGCCTTTCTCCGCATTACCCGGGGCCTGGACGAAACCGCCGGGGTAGTGCTTCCCGGCGAAGCGGGAAAAGGCTGCCGGGTGCTTATCATCACCGAGGAAGTGGCGGACTGGCTGGGGCATCTGCTAATCGACTGGCAGCTTTCCGACCGCTACCCGCTGGTGGTGGAAATTCCCGGTATCCTGGGCCGCCTACCGGGCCGTAAGACCCTGGTAGATTCGATCCGCGAGGCTATCGGTATCCATGTGTAACAGGTGAGCGATGGAAGAACTACAATCAACCGAGGTATTGGACCGGGAAATTTTGGAGGACGCCCGCCACAAGGCGTTCCGCATCCTTAAAACAGCGGACGATACGGTCATCTCCAATACCCTTTCCTGGGAAAAAAAGACCAAAAAGGCCGTCGGCGACCTAAAACGGCGCTTTGAAGAGCGGCGGAACAGAAGCTCGGAAGAGATCATGGCCCGGCTTCCCCTGGACAAACGCCGGGCGGAGTCGGAGAAGATCGAGCGCCTGGTCGGGAACGCGCTGGACGCCTGGTACCGGGCCCAGAGCCGGGAGAGGATCCTGGGCCTGCTGGAAACCGGGCTGCGGCGCTGTCTGGAGGACTGCCCGGAGATTCTGCGCCCGGAACAGGCCGGCGCCATTAAGGCGCTGTTTCACAAGATCAGCCGGGAAGAGGGGGAGGGCATCCTGGCAAAAATCCTTCCCCCGGACAGTTGGGAGCCGGCCGCTTACAGCCTTAACGCGGGGGGCGCCGCAGGGGCATCCTCCACCGGGGCGGGCGCCGCCATCCGGGCCTCCGGGGCCCTGTCCGGCGAGTACCCCGAACTGGTCCTCGACAGCGCCGGGGTGCGGATCACCGCTTCCATCAACATGCTGGTAGCCGCCCTCTTTGCGGATTACCGCCTGGAACTTACCGCCGCCCTTATCGGGGAAGGCGCCGCG
>JAISMQ010000266.1 GCA_031276685.1 Treponema sp.
TAACCAGGGGGTACTGGTGGGCACGTTCAAGGGGTAATTCCGCCGGAAGCGAAAACTTCCGGTTATAACCCGGCGTTGCCGGTAGGAATAATGTTTTTTAGAGGGAGAAAGAAATGAAAAAAAGAATCGCTTTTGTTTCCGCCCTGTTCCTGGCGGGAGCGCTGCTGTTTGCCGGCGCCCGCCAGCAGCAGCAGGCCCCAGCAGCGGGAGGACTTCCGGCGGGGTTTAACGCCGCCGGCCTGCCCATCGTCAGCAGCCCTGTCACCATCAACGTGATGCAGGTACGTTACAGGTTCCACGGATCCGGCAACGTGTTCAACAGCTTCTATTCACAGTTGGAACGGGACACCAACGTCTTTGTGAACTGGGAAACCCGCTACACCACGGATTTTAACGAGCAGCGGGGCCTGATGCTTGCGTCCGGCGACCTGCCCGAGGCTATCTGGGGTTCTACCGGCTGGACCAAAGAGGTTATCGAACAGAACAAGGCCCAGTTCCTGCCGCTGGACGACCTGATCGACAAGTACATGCCGAACCTCAAGGCCCTTATGGCCAAGGACCCGTCGATAAAGCGGTTTATTACCTACAACGACGGGAAGATCTACAGCTTCCCCGGCAAGCTGCCCCTGCGGCCCCTGGCGGCTACGGGGATCTTTATCAACAAGACCTGGCTGGACAAGCTGGGCCTTGGGATACCCCAGACCACGGCGGAGCTGGCCAGCACGCTCAAGGCCTTTAAGACCCGGGACCCCAACGGCAACGGCAAAGCCGATGAAATTCCCTGGTACACCATCTGGGGCGTCCCCACGGATTTTAGATATGAGCTTACCAGCCCCTACGGCGCCTGGGCCGAATGGCTGGTGGACAACGGCAAGGCCTTCCACGTTGCGATAACCGATCAGTTCCGCCAGGGCCTTGAGTGGGTTATCGATCTGTACAAGGCCGGGGTGTTCCCCACCGAGTACTTCACGATGAGCAGCGATCAGTTCTACGCCACAGGCTCCGATACCAGTGTGCAGCGCTTCGGCTTCCTCTACGACTGGGTCGCCGACGCCACGATTGGTCAAAACTCCAAGGACTTTGTCGCCATGCCGCCGGTACAGGCGCCCGACGGCAAGCGCTACGCCGCCCCGCTCAACGAGGGGATCCGCCCGCTGGAGTTCATGATCACGGCCAAGTGCAAGAACCCCGAAGTTGTCGCCCGCTGGGTGGACCAGTTCTACACGCCGGACGCCACGTTCCAGAAGACCTTTGGACCCTTTAACGTTACGACCAGGAAAGAGGCGGACGGCACCTACGTGGAACTTCCACTGTCGGAGACTTCCTCCATGTACAACAGCATCGGCGGTCTTGACGCCCGCAAGTGGATAGTGGGTTCCGGCGACTGCGGCCCCGGTTACTGGCCCGACGGGACTCCGACCAAGTCCGACGATCCCAAGATAAACCTGGACCACATTTATATACCGCACCTGGACCCCCGCGCCCAGCCGGCCGGCCTGATGACCCTCCCCACCGCCGAACTGACGGCGGAACTGGCGGCCCTTGACGTTCCGATCAAGAACTACATTATTTCTACCACATCGGACTGGATCGCGAAGGGCGCAATTACCAACTGGGACGGCTATGTCGCGCAGCTCAAGGCTATGGGCATCGACCGCTACATAGCGCTCCGGCAGATGCAGTACGACGCCACCGTCAACTTTAAGTAGCAGGTTTCCTAAAACCCGCAGGGGTTTGGGAAAAGTTTTCTATTCTGTTTTGCGCGGCCCCGGTCAGACAGACCGGGGCCGTGTTTTATGTCACGCCCCTTCCGTCAGAGTCGCCTTTGATCGTAAAATAAGCCTATGCGTATTGTGGTTGTGGGTGCGGGGAAGGTCGGGTTTTCTCTGTGCCGGCGGCTTGTGCAGGAGAATCACGACGTGTCCCTGATCGAGGCCAGCGAGGAACGCGCCCGGCACGTGTCGAACCGGCTTGATTGCCGGGTGATCAACGACGGGGGTAACAATATCCGCGTCCTGGAAGACGCGGATATAAGCCGGGCGGACGCGCTGGTGTGCGTGACGAATTCCGACGAGCTTAACATGATCATCTGCGGCCTGGCCGCCTCCCGCTACCCCCGGCTTATCAAGATTGCCCGGGTGCGGAACAGTGAATATGCGCGGTTCCGCCGGGCGGAACGGCGGGACAGGGCCGCGAAGCCGTCCGCGCAAGCCGGCCAGGGGACGCAAGTCGGCCAGGCTACGCAAGCCGGCCAGGCCACGCAAGCTGGCCAGGGGACGCCGGAAGCGCCGGATCGGCCGGGGGTGCTGGGGATCGACCACTTTATACACCCCGACGTGGAGGCCGCCCGCTGGGTACTCAGCGCCGTTGGCAGGGGGGCCGTGGGGGATGTGCTGGCCTTTCCGGAGACCCCCTACGAACTGGGTTCCGTGGCCATTGCCGCGGGGAGCCCCCTGGACGGCCTTTCCCTTGCCGATTACCGGAAGGTGTATACGGGGGAAAGCCTGGTGACGCTGGTGGAGCGGGGGGGCGGGGCCTTCCTCCCCAGCGGGGCTACGGTGCTTGCCGCAGGGGACCGGATCCACATCTTTACCAGGGGCGAGGAAATAGAGGAGCTGTTTAAGCTTGCCGGGCGCGGCGGGCCCGCGCTGCGCAGAATAGGTATTGTGGGGGGCAGCCAGATTGGCGCCCTTGTCGCCGAAGGGCTTCTCTACCCGGAACGGCAGGAGGAGGACCTGACGGAGCCTTTTAATATCCCCGTCCGGGGGAAGGGCATTTTTTCTTTTTTCAAAATGCTGCACCCCAAAAACCAGTACCGGGTTATTATCATCGAACAGGATTACGACCTGTGCAAAGAACTGTCCGCCCGCTTCCCCGAAGCCCTGGTGCTGAACGAGGAGATTGCCGATGAAAGTTTTGTTGCGGAAGAACGGATCAGCGATCTGGACCTGATCATCACCGCTACGGGGCACCAGGAACTTAACATTATTGCCGCAGTGTACTTAAAATCGCGGGGGGTGGGCCGGGCTATCGCGCTGGCCTCCGGTACGGGCTACGGGATTATCGCCCGGCAACTGGGGGTTAACGTCGTAGTCCCCACGGAGCAGGTGGTGGTGGACTCGATCCTCTCCCGGCTGGGGGGGGCCGCCGTCAGGGGGGTCCACCGGATTGGGGACGGGGGAATCGGCATTTACGAGATCGAGGTTGCCCCGGCGGCGCCTGCGGCGGAAAAGCCGGTTACGGAATTTCACCTTAGTTCCGGGGGCCTGGTAATGCTGGCGAATCGCGGCGGGGATTCTTTTATTCCACGGGGGGACTACGTGTTTAAGGTCCAGGACCGGGTTATTATCATTGCCAAACACGGCAGCGAAAAGGAAATAGAAAAATTCTTCGCCGTAAATCTATGAGCCCCCCCGGCGGGCCGCGGCCCCTGTTCCCCGGCATAGGTGGGGGGCTCCGCCTGCTGTCGGCGTTTACGGTTCTCCTTTCCCTGGCTATGGCCGTCCCCCTTGGTATCGCCGCGCTGCTGCGGGAGGCGGGGATGGTCCGCGCCTTCGCCGTTTCGATGGCGGCCCCCCTGCCCCTGGCCCTGCCGGTTCTGTTTGTCCTTACGCGGAAACAGCGGATCCGCTTTGCCGCTGCCGATGGTTTTCTGCTGGTCTTCTTTATCTGGATCATCGCCTGCCTGCTGGGAAGCCTTCCCTTTTTGTTTTCCGGGGCCATGCCCCGCCTTGCCGACGCTTTTTTTGAAAGCGCTTCCGGCTTTAGCACCACCGGGGTTTCGCTGTGTGCCGATGTGGAAGCCCTGCCCCGGTCCCTGCTGCTGTGGCGGGCCATGAGCCACTGGCTGGGGGGCATTGGGATTGTGATGCTTACCGTGGCGCTGTTCCCCCTTATGGGGATTGGGGGCTTCCAACTGGTAAAGGCCGAAACTTCCGGCCCGGAAAAGGAGAAGATTACCCCCAAGATCACCGCTACCGCGAAGATCCTCTGCTTTCTCTACCTGGGCCTTACGGCGCTGCTGGCGGCGCTGCTGGCGCTGGGGGGCATGGACTGGCTTGACGCGGTGATCCACGCCTTTTCTACGATTGCAACCGGAGGTTTCAGTTCGCGGAACGGCAGTATTGCTGCGTTTTCTTCGCCGTTTATCGAATGGGTCTGCATTGTCTTTATGATCGTGTCGGGCTACAACTTTGCCCTGCTCTACCAGCTTTTGCGGGGCAGGGTCCGGGATGTGTTCCGCAACAGCGAAGGCCGGGCCTATCTGGGCCTTATGGGGGCCGCGTCCCTGGCGGTCGCGCTTTCGCTGTGTTCCGCAGGGGAGGACTTCCCCACCGCCGTCCGGCACGGTTTTTTCCACTGCTCGTCAATAATGACATCCTGCGGTTTTACCAGCGCCGACCACAACCTTTGGCCGCCCCTGGCCCAGGGGGTCCTCTTTCTGCTGATGCTTGTGGGCGGCTGTTCGGGGTCCACCGCCGGGGGGATCAAAGTGGTGCGCTGGGTGGTGCTTTTTAAGCAGGCGATGAACGAGGCCAGGCGCCTGCTCTACCCCCGGGGGGTGTTCAACATCAGGCTTAACCGCAAGGTGGGCAGAAAGGACGTGGTCTACGGGGTGGCGGGTTTTATCTTTCTCTACTTCGTCACGGCCGCCGCCGCCTTCCTCCTGGTTGCCGGCGCCGGGGTGGCACCCTGGGACGCGCTTAACGCGGCCCTGGTATGCGTGGGCAACGTCGGCCTGGGCCTGGGGAACCTGACCGGGGGCGCGGTCCTTGCCTCCTGCCCCGATTATGTAAAATGGGGGCTTAGCCTGGTGATGATCGCCGGGCGGCTGGAAATCTGGACCTTCTTTGTGCTGTTCACGCGGGAGTACTGGCGGCGCTAGGGGCAGGGCCGGCGCATAAGCTCTGGGAAAGTACGGCGGGCAGGGGAAGCGAAACGCCAATGGCGGACCCGTGACCGAAGCTTTGCGCCATCAGAACCGCAGGAAATCAGCAGGGAGTTATGGGCGCAAACCAAGCGTGGCCGGCATAGGCGTT
>JAISMQ010000077.1 GCA_031276685.1 Treponema sp.
AAGGATATAGGCGTATGATCAGCACGGCGTTGGAAAAGGGACGGCGTTTGGACAACGGGTTCGAGATTCTCGACGTGGTCGAGTTAGGCGAACTGGAAGCCCTGGGCATCTGGGCGCGGCACAGCAGCGGCGCCCAGGTTTTTCACATCCTCAACGACGACCGCGAAAACCTTTTCGCCTTCGCCTTTGCCACCGCCATCGGCAATTCTACCGGGGTGGCCCACATTCTGGAACACTCGGTCCTCTGCGGCTCCCGGCGTTACCCCTGCAAAGACGCCTTCCCCCTGCTGGAACAGGGCAGCCTGCAAACCTACCTGAACGCCTGGACCTTCCAGGATAAAACCGTGTACCCCTCCAGTTCTGTAAACCGGCAGGACTACTTCAACCTGATGTCCGTTTACGGGGATTCGGTATTCCAGCCCCTGCTTTCGGAGTTTACGTTTATGCAGGAAGGGCACCGGCTTACCCTGGCGGGAAGCGGGGCGGGGGAAAAGCTGTCCATAACCGGGGTAGTTTACACCGAGATGAAGGGGGCCTACTCGTCCCTGGACAGCTACGCCGCCCTCTGGTCCGTCAAATCCCTGTTCCCCGGCACCGTGTACGACTGCGATTCGGGCGGCGACCCGGAATGTATCCCCGCGTTAAGCTGGGAGGAACTGAAAAACTTCCACGCCGGGCGCTACTCCCCCGCCAACTGCCGCATCTTCCTTGCGGGGAACATCCCCACGGAAGAACAGCTCGACTTTATCAGCGGGCGTTTCCTCGCGGGCACGTCCCAGGGCCGGGCGGCGGATCCTATCCCCCTGGCGGAACGCTGGGACCGGCCCCGCAGCCTCACGGTCCCCTGCCCCATGGCCGGCAGCGACAAGGCCATGGTTTTTGTCTCGTGGCTCTGGTCGGACATCACCATGCAGGCCCAAACCACGGCCCTGGCGGCCCTGACGGAGGCCCTTCTGGGGCACGACGGCTCCCCCCTGGCGCGGGCCCTGGTCGAATCCGGCCTGGGCGAAGACCTCTGCCCCCTGTGCGGCATGGACGGCGAATTGCGGGAAACCACCTTTGCCGCAGGGCTCCGGGGCGTAGCGCCGGAAGACGCCCCCAAAGTGGAGGCCCTGATCCTGGGGGAGCTGGAACGGATCGCCGCCGAAGGCTTCCCCCCGGAGGAGATCGAGGCGGCCCTGCTCTCCATGGAATTTTCCCATCTGGAGATCCGCCGTTCCGGCGGGCCCTTCTCCCTGACCTGGCTGCGCCGTTCCCTGCGGGGATGGCTCCACGGGGCCAAACCCTGGGACACCCTGCTGTTCATGCCGGGCTTCCGGGAGCTTAAAGCGCGGATAGCCGCCGAACCCCGCTACCTTGAATCCCTTATCCGGACCTGGCTTCTGGACAACCCCCACCGGATCCTCGTGACCGTGGAACCCAAGGCGGATTTTAGGGAACAGCAGGAGCGGCGTCTGGAGGAGGAGCTGGCGAAAAAAGAGGCCGCCCTTTCCGGGGAGGCCCGGCGGAGTATCCGCGAAAAGGAGGCCGCGCTGGAGGCCCACCAGAACCGGGAAGAAGACCCGGCGGTCCTCGCCTCCCTGCCCCGCCTTTCCCGCGCCGACCTTTCCCTGGAAATCGAAACCGCCCCCCACAGCCTCCGCGACGCGGGGGGGGCCCCGGTCCTGACCCACGACCTGTTTACCAACGGCATTACCTACACCGATCTGGCGATCCCCGTGGACATCCTGGACCCGGAGGATTACCCGTGGCTCCCCTTCTTCTGCGGCGCACTGACCTCCGTGGGGCTGCCGGGCATGGATTACGGGGAAGTGTCCGGCCTGCTGGCCCGCACCGTCGGGGGCTTCCACGGCATCCTGAAAAGCGGCAGCCCGGGCCCCGGCGCAGGCAGCGCCGTCGCCACGCCCTCCGGTACCTTCGACATTACGGGGCGGGACTGGATCGTCTACCGCCTCAAGTGCCTGGACGAAAAAATTGGCGAAGCCCTTGGACTGGCCCTGCGACTGATCACGGAAGCCGATTTTTCCGACGAGCGGCGGATCCGCGACCTTGTCCTGGAGGCAAAGAACGAAGCCGAATCCAGCCTTGCCCCCGGCGGGCACCACTACGCCACCACCCGCGCCGCCCGGTTTTCCTCCCGGTCCGCTGCGGTAAACGACCTGTGGAACGGCCTGGGGCAGATAGGCTTTGCCCGGCGCATGGCGGAGCTTGACAGCGCCGGCATTATCTCCCGGCTGAACCGCATCAGGGACACGCTGGCCGCAAGGGGCGGCCTGATCGCCAGCTTTACGGGCCGCGCGGAAGCCTTAAACCAGGCCCTTTCATGCGCCGCCCCCCTGTTCCGGCCCCTGGGCCCCCCCGGCCCCCGGAATCCCCGCGCCGCGGACAGCGCCGCGTTCCACACCGCAGACCTGCTGGGCGCGGAGCTGCCCGGCGCGGCATCGCCCCCTGCGGCGGCGCCCCGGACCGGGAAGCCGGAAGTTTTCGCCTCCCCCTCCCTGCAAATCGGCTTTGCCGCGATGATCCTCGCCTCCACCCCCATGAACACCCGCGCCCACGCGGCGGAACTCGTCCTGACCCACCAGCTTTCCACCGGCCCCCTGTGGGAGGATATACGCATGAAGGGCGGCGCCTACGGGGCATTCGCCCACAAGGACAGCCTGGAGAGGATCTTCGCCATGTCCACGTTCCGCGACCCCAATCCCCTGCGATCCCTCGATTCCTTTAGGGCCGCCCTGTCCCAGGCCTGCCCGGACGGGGATGCGCTGGACAAGGCGATTGTCGGCACCTACGCCCGCGAAACCCGCCCCCGCAGCCCCGCCGAACGGGGCGCATCCGATTTTTTCCGCTTCCTCTACGGCCTTGACGACGCGCAACGGCTGCGTAACCTTACCTGGCTTGTCGGATTACAGGGGGACGAGATTGACGAAGCGCGGCGGCATCTTGCGGCCCAAACCGGGCTTTCCACGGTGATCATAGCGGGCAGCGCCGCCGCCGAAAAAGCCGCCCGCAGCCTGGGGGTGGAGCCGGCCGCGCTGCCCGTGTAGGGGGCCGGGCCGGAGGTCCGGGCCAGGGAGCAGGGCGCGGGAAACCCGGCTATTCCAGGCCCGCTTCCCAGGCGTGGATGAACTGCAGGGCGTACTGCTGGATACCGCCGAACCAGGTGTCGATAAAGGCCGCAAGGTCTTCGCCAACGTAGCGGTAATGCCAGCTTTCCCAGCGGTACCCGGTTAGGTCTTCGTAGCCGCTGGGGAACGAGAGGGACCAGCCGAAGCGGCTGCCGTGTTCCAGAATCCAGCGGCCGGCCTTGGTCTGCGCAAAGCTGTCGTCAATAGAGCCGAAATCCACGGCAAGCCCCGTCTGGTGCTGGCTGTAGCCGGGCCGGGCGGATTCGCGGTCGGCCGCGGCCTGGCCCAGTTCCTTCACGTTGCGGGCGTATACCTCAACCTGATAGGCGTATGACCTGTACGCCGACGATGCCACCAGCACGACGCCGTCGGCGCGGGCGGCGGCAGCCATCCGTTCCAGGGCTTCCGCTGCAGGGCGGCGCAGCATAAGCCCCCGGCGGCTTACCTCGTAGGAACCGGAGGCCAGTTCCACCAGGTCGTCCGGCTCGTAAGCGTCCGGCAGGGCGTGGCTCTTGTCCACCAGCCGCCTAAGGAAGGGGTCCCCCTCCAGACAGGCCAGCAGATCCAGAATAAAGGCCGGACTCTCCGCAATAGCCGCCTCCAGCTTAACCGCCATCTCCGGGGGCAGCGCCGCGTTGTTCAGGATCCTGGCAAGGGTAGCGGCCTCCGCCTGTGCCCCCCCCGCCAGGGCCGCAATCGCCTCCCCCAGATCGGCCCCGCCGTCATCTTCTTCGCCGGCGGCCCCTTCGACAACCGGGGAAACGGCCCCCGCAGGGGAACCCCGCTGCCCGGTGGCCAAATTCCGCAGCCGTTCGCAGGACGCAAAGGCCAGCAGCCCCGCCAGCAAAAATAAGGGGGCCCGCACAGCGGCCCGGCGGATAGTACACATAGAACCCGACTATACCCCCAAAACCAGGCGGCTGCAAAGTCAGGTATCTGTCACCTGGAAACGTGCCTGGCACCCTTGCGCTGCCCCCAAAAAAAGGGGGCCGGCAGGTTTCCCTGCCGGCCCCTCCAGCGCCCGGCTTAACGCGCGCCGGACCGCATTAGGCGGTTAGTTTTTAGGCTCAACCGTAATAGTACCGCTACCATCAAAGATATCCTTCTTGTTGATGGTGGCGGGCGAAGCTATATGCCCAACTGCAACAGTAGGAGGAAGAGTAACATCATAGGTGAGCAGGTTGCCTGTTGTTGGAGTTCCTCCAACAGCGCCGGTGCTAGTAGCGGCATCGTTATCGGTTGTAATAACGCCAGCAAACTGTAGGCCATTATTGGCACCAATTTCTGCACTTAATTCCAGGCTTGCTGCATGGGATTCAAGCACGATAGAGCCCGTGTCAGACAGGTCGATGATAACCCGCGTCAGGGTAACATCTCCGGGGTTCTGAAGGGGATCTATCGAATTAAGGACAAGCTTTACGTCCCCCGTAAACGTAACCACGCCCTTTGCAGGTACTTCCGCCTGTGCGGCAGGAATTCCAGCGGGTCCTGCAGGTACATAATGCGCCGGAAGTTGAAAGGCATCGTCAGTCTGAATCCCGTTTATCCCGCTGAGCCCCAAAGTGATGCTCTTTCCGGGAGCGGCACCTGTGCCCGTGCCCGTGAATACAAAGTCACCGCCGGCGATCCCGGCCGAAATGGCCCAAGGACTATGCGGAGAGGTAACCTTAATGTACCCGTTCGG
>JAISMQ010000090.1 GCA_031276685.1 Treponema sp.
CGAGCCAGCGAGCGGGTTCTTGGGTATTCGACCCCCCTTCGAATAAAACCGTGCTGGACGAAATGCACAGAACGATAGCGGGCGGGGGTAACAAAAAACCGCCCCCGGGGAGGCGGGCCGTTGACATACGCTACAGCGCTATATACCGTAAATTCGATATGGCAAACAGCAGAATTTTTATCGGTATCGACCTCGGCGGGACCAAGACGGCGGTGTCCGCAGGTACGGAAGGGGGCCTTATCCTTGAAAAAAAAGCCTTCCCCACGGACCGGGACCCTGAAACCGCCCTGGGCAATATTTTCCGGGAAACCGAAGCCCTTATCGGCAGGTACCGTGACGGCGCGGCGGGCATAACGGCGCAAGGTGCAGAGGCGCCGGGCGCAACGGCGCGAAGCGTGGCGGCCCTGGGCGTTTCCTGCGGCGGGCCTTTGGACAGCGCGAAAGGCATTGTGCAGTCCCCGCCCAACCTGCCCGGCTGGGACAACGTTCCCATCACAGCAATGCTGGAACAGAGATTCTCCCTGCCCGCCTTTATCGAAAACGACGCGAACGCCTGCGCCCTGGCGGAATGGTACTACGGCGCCGGAAGGGGCTGCAAAAACATGATCTTCCTTACCTTCGGGACCGGGTTGGGCGCGGGGCTTATCCTGGACGGAAAACTGTACCGGGGGGCCGGCGGCCTTGCCGGGGAACTGGGCCACGTCCGCATGAGCGAAGACGGCCCCCTGGGCTACGGGAAGCGGGGCTCGCTTGAAGGCTGGTGTTCCGGCGCGGGATTAAGCGCCGCCTATGACGACGCCTGCGGGGAAAAGATTCCGGGGGGCGAGGTCTGCGCCCGGGCGGAGCGGGGCGATGAAAAGGCCCGCGCCATTATCGAACAGAGCGCCCTTATGCTGGGCCGGGGGCTGGCCCTGCTCATCGATCTGCTCAACCCGGACAGAATCGTTATCGGGAGCATATTCGCCCGCAGCGAAGCTTTGTTCCGCGCCGGCGTCGAGAAGGCGATCCGCAGCGAGGCCCTTCCGCCTGCCGCCGGGGCCTGCGACATCCTCCCGGCGCAGCTTGGGGAAGCCCTGGGCGACACGGCGGCGATCTGCGCGGCGGCAAACGGGCTTGCGGCTGCCACCCGGTAACAGCATAGGGGTGTCGCTATATTTTTAACGAAACCCCGGCACATTAATTTTTTTACATGGAAGCTTTTCCCAAAACGCATCTGGTTTTGGGAAAAGCTTTGGGGAAAGCTCCGGCTACTTCGTTATCCGCAGGGAATTCTGGGGGCACAGGGCCCACACGGTCTTGTCGTACATGGCCTCCGCGAAAAGCGGGGGGACGGTAAACAGGCCGGAGTTGATGGCCCTGGCCCGGTAGCTAAAGGTGTTGGCCTGGGTGCCGATGGTCCCGTACAGCACCAGGCGATCCTCCCGGATGTCGGCGTAGTCGGGCGTCCAGGCGCGGGAACCGCCGGCGGACTCCCGGATGGAGGGGATGTCCGGTTCCAGGCCGGCGGGGAACAGATCGACCAGGGCTACGTCGCGGATGGTCTGGTTGTCCAGGGTGCGGAAGGTAAGCCGCACGGTAAGCTCGTCCCCGGCTTTAACGGTTTCGGGGGCTTTGCCGTCGGCGCCCAGGATCTCGCGGTACACCTCGATGCCGTTCTTTATGTCCTCGGCGGGGATCTCCCGGTCAAAGCCGGCGCTGGTGATCTGGTAAAACAGGTTAAGGGGGTCGCGGTTCTCCAGGCGGATCTTCTCCGCATCGGCGCTGTAGGCGCTGGTAAAGAGGGGGTCCCCCTCGCCGGCCAGTTCCCGCCGCTGCTTGTCCCGCAGGATCTCCAGCGCGGCAAAGGCCCCGGCCTTGGGGCTTCCTTCGGCGGTGGAGGGGACCGCCTTTAGGTAGGCGTCCAGCCCCATAAGGGCAAAATTGGCGGAGATGGTGGTGTAGTTCTGGCTTTCCAACTGTTCCGCCATGGAGAGGAACAGGGATTCGGAAATATCCCGCAGGCGCTGGGGGAAATGCCGGGAGAGGATGCCCACGTACACGCCCTCGTAAAGCAGGGTGTCAAGGTAGCGGGACAGGGGATCCCGGCGCAGGGTCCGCCTGATCCGGTTTAGCAGGGAAGCGGCGTCCGCGCTTTTTTGCAGGAGCGCGTAGGTCCCCGCCAGGTAAAGACCGGGCAGTTCGGTCTCCGCCTCTTTGTTGTGGCGGTCGATGTCCCGTTTAAGCGATTCCAGCAGGGGGGTGGTAACGATCTCGTTCTGCGTAAGGACGTAGATGGCGTAGGCCCGGTTGGACAGGCCGTAAAGGCTGACGGTGTTGGCGGCGGCGATGTTCCGCAGCGAATTCAGCAGGCGGTCCACAAGGCCCTGGGGGACGTAGTACCCGGCGTTCCGGGCTTCCGTAAGAAAATTGCAGGCGTAGACGGTGATCATGGGGTCCGATTCTGAACGGCTGGTCCACATGCCGACCGTCCCGTCTTCCTTCATCCGGGCCTGGAGGATGCTGATAACCCTGTCGATCCCCTCCTCCGCCTGGGCGCGAGTGTAGCCGAAATCCTTGATAAGCTGGGGGTAGAGGAAGGGGTAGGCCGCGCTAAGGATCTGCTCGGTGCAGCCGTAGGGGTAATTCTCAAGGAAGAAGGAAAGCCCCTGCGCCATCCCGATGGGGAGGTAGGAAAGGCTGAGTTCCCTGGTGTGGAATTCCTCGTACATCGGGCGGTCCACCGCCAGTTCGACACTGCGGTTGCTTATGGCCCCGGACTGCAAGGTTACGCGGTAGGGGACCGCCGGCCTGATGCTCATGGAGGAGGCCAGGCTGGAACGGTCGGCCCCGTTTGTGGCGGTAAAGAGGATCTCCGCGCTGCCCAGGGGCCCGGCGGCCTTGACGGGGATGCTGAGGGTCTGGTCCTTCCCTTCGGGGATGGCCAGGTCGAATTCGGTTTGGCCCGTAATGGCAAGGTGGGCCGAGGGGGCCAGAGTCAGATGCAGCCTGCCGGCCTCGCCCCGCTGCAGGTTGGTCACGGTCAGGGAAAGATCGAATTCATCCCCCGGCGCGGCGCTGAGGGGCCCGTTGGGCACCATGACAAAGGTGTTCCGCACCAGGGCCCGGTCCTCCGCGACCCCCACGGAATCGGGGGCCACGGCTACCGCCATGACCCGCAGTGTCCCGTTGAAGTAGTCGGGCACCGTGTAGTGCAGCTCCCGCTCCTCGGGCCCGGCGTCCACAATCCCCGACCAGTAGGCCACGGGCTCGTTTTGCCGGCGCTTAAAGGGGTTGAGGTTCCGGGCCAGTTCGTCGTAGCCCGCCCCGCCGCCCGCGGCGGCAAGGGACTGGGCCACGGCGTAGGGGGGCAGGACCAGGTCCAGGATCTGCGCGGTGCGGACCTGGAGCGCCCGCTTGCGGAAAAAGAAGGCCAGGGGGTCCGGGGTGCGGTAATCCGCAAGCTGGAGGATCCCCTCGTCCACGGCGTAGACCACGATCTTCCCCGGCTTGGAGGCCGAATACCGTATCGTAAAGTCCTCCCCGCTTTTGGCTTCCCCGCTTATGTCCAGGCTGATCCGGCTGGTCCGGCTTTCCCGGCTCATGGAGAAGGGCACGGCCCCGTAACTGAGGGGCGACATGAAAATTTCCGGGGAGGACTGGGCGCGGATAAACTGGACGTTCACGTAGCCGTTCCCCTCCAGTTCAGGCGGCGCGGTAATGGTGGTAAGGATCGTCTCGCCTTCCTCCGGCGCGTCCCCTTCCGAGCTGAACCACTTGTAGGCGTAGACCTTGTCCCGTTCGATAGTGATAAGCCCCGAGCCCCGGTAGGGGGCCTTTACCATGATCTCGATTTCCTCCCCGGGGTCAAAGTCGGCCTTGTTCAGCGTGATCTCCAGTTCCGCAGTACGGTTAAGGCTGCGCTGGAGGTTCGCGGTCCCCGCCACGGAAAAATCGATCCGGTTGAATTCGACGCCCCCATCATCGCCGGTTCCGCCGGTCCCCAGGATCAGGCGGTACTCGCCGGGGGTTCCGGTGGGAAGCTCGTAGTCCAGCCCGGCGGCGGGGATGGAGATCTTCCTGGTCCACAGGGTGTAGTCCTTCCGTACCGACTGGTACTTGTAGAGCCCGTTGGCCTGGCGCACCAGGATGGAAACATAGCGGGATTCCACCAGGCTTAAATCAAGATCCTCCACGGCGCTTTGCTCCGCCTGGGGGTTGATGGCGATAAACGAAAGCTTTCGCACCGTGTCCCGCTGGATATAGCCAAGGCCGCCGTCCGCCTTGTACCCGATAAGGTAGGGCAGGGGGCTGACGTAGACCTGGGTTTCCGCGGACACATTGCGGCCGCTCCCCTTTTCAAAGGCTTCGGCGTAGAAGGCCAGGCTGTAGGTGGCCTTTTCGAATTTGGCGGTGTTCAGCGTAAAGGCGGCCTCGCCGTCATCGCCGGTGGCAAGCGTGCCCAGGAATTCCTGGTAGCTGTTCCGGGCCTGGTAGGGATCGCGGAACTGGTAGTCCCGGTACTGGCGGAAGTACTGGTGGCCGGGCGACAGGTTCATCTGGGCCTTGACCTCGTTCCCCGCCGCAGGGGTGCCGAAAAGGTTCCGCACCGTTACCAGCGCCTTGAGTTCTCCGGGGGCAATCCAGCCTTCGCGGGGCAGCGGATCGAAGGCGGCGTTCACCTGTAGGGTATCGGGCAGGAATTCCTCCACCTTGACGGTTTGGGAACCCAGGAAGACCCGTTCTTCGGCCCCGTTGTCCCGGGGGCGGATCACGTACACGCTGGCGGTGTAGGTCCCGGTGGGGGACCAGTCCTGGGTGCGGAAGCTTATCTCCTCCACCCCTTCGGCGGAAAGGCTGATCCGGCGGTTGTAGATCTCCTGGCCCCGGGGGTCGCTTACGGTACACTCCAGGGGGCTACCCTCCAGGCGGGGGACCCAGTCGCCGCTTTTCACCGCCATGCCGATGTACACCTGGTCCCCCGGGCGGTAGAGCCCCCGGTCGCTAAAGAGGAAGGCCCGCAGGCTGTTGGGGCTGTCGGCCCCCTGGATCCCCCCCACGTCAAACGAGGAGTAATCCAGGTTCCGCCCGGTGGTCCGGTAGGGCATAAAGGACAGGTCTTCCCCCAGGCGGACGGTAAACACCGTGGGGGTCTGCTCGTTCCGGTAACTCGAAAGATCGGGGAACCGGGCATGGCCGTCCGCCCCGGTCAACGCGCTTACCAGGGGGTTTCCGTTAAGTCCCAGAACCTGGACCTGGGCATCCGCCACGGGCCGCCCGGAGGCGATGGACTGGACAAACACGTCCCGGCTGGAATCGGCGTTGGTTTTTACGAAGAAGCACAGATCGCTGACCATGACAAGCCGCCGGTCCGACAGATCGCCCCCCTGGGCGGTAAAGATAAACAGGCCGTGCCGCAGATTCTGTTCCGGGACGTGGTCCAGGTAGCGGGAAAAATCGAACGAAAAGTAGGCGATATCCCGCCCGTCGCTCAGGGGGACAGTCTCGCGCACCCTGTAGACCTGCGAAACATTGTACTGGCTGAAATTGTAATTGCTAAAATCGACGCTTGCCATGTCCCCCCGCGTCTGGGAAACCAGGTGGTTAATATCGTCGGGGCGGACCCGGCCGATGGTGTAGTCAACCGTCCCGACCCCCCGGCTGAACAGGGCCAGCCGCTTGTCCCCGGAAAAGGAGAGGATGCTCCCCTCCGACAGAATCGCCAGTTCTTTAGGGTAGGACTTTACCTGCAAAATCGTTTCGTAGGGCTCGTTAAGGTAATAATCGCCGTAGAATTTCGCCCGGCTGTCCAGCTTGACGTAGACAGAACGGCCGGGGGTACCGGAGAATTTATAGCCGTTTTCCGAATTGTACCTGTTCTGCCCCGGGATTGGCTCAAGATCGATCCGCTTTGCCAGGGCCAGAACTTCCGGAACTATATCGCTTAGGGAACCCCAGCGGTAGTTTTTCTGTTCTTTAAGGCCCGGCAGTTCGGGCTTGTCAACCGGAAGTTCCCATGCCTGGATATTTTTGCCCAGCTCCCCTTCCTCGATGGTTCCCCTGGTGCTGACAATCAGAACCTGGTCGAATTTCTGGTCGTCGTTTTTGACCAGTTCCTGGGAGATCCCCCGGACCTGCACATAGCCGGTCATGCCGGGCACGGTGACGCTGACGGAAACCGCCCCGGCGGGGGTCCCCTGCCCGGCGGCGGACATCACCCCTTTTTTAAGGGAAATGACCATGTCCGTTTCCCTGGCGGGGGTCCCCACGGGTTCGGAGACAATGTAGGCTTCGGTACGGTCCTGGTTGTAACTCAGCGAAAAACTGTAGGGCCTGTTCTCCAGCCGTCCGGAGGCGGCGCTCAGCCGGGGCTCGATACTCAGGGCGCCTTCCAGGGAGGTACTGTCCATCGGATAATTGGTCTGTATGACGGCGGTAACCCGCTTGATAGTGGCGTCCACCGGGTCGATGTAGAATTCCCCCTGCCCCAGGCTTAGGGAAAAATCGGGAATTTTAAACGATAAAAACTGCCGGTAGGGAACGATGTGGGAGACAAAAAGTTCCTTGCCAAAGGTCACGGTGTAGGTCCGCCCGATTTCCCAGATCCCGGCGGCGGTAAACGACAGGGTATCGTCGTCTTCCCAAACCCACGCGCCTTCCATGGGGGGGCTGATGGTGATAAGGGGCCCCTCCGTTCCGGGGCCAAGTTCCTTGCCGATAGAATCCAGATGCGCGACGGAACCCCAAAATTCCACCGTCAGGGAGCCGCCAAAAAGGTCGGGGGGCGTCCACCGGTATTCGACAATGGCGGGCTGGGGCAGGCGGGACTGGTAAAACCTCCAGCCGAAGAATCCCCCGGCAATCAGCATGGCAAGGCCGGCAAAGAGGAAAAAAAGAAACCTGTGCGCCCCGTAAAACCTGCCGACGGGGGCGAACAGTTTTTTTACGGCCCGGACAATGCCGCCTTTGAAAAAAAAGCGGAACAGGATCGCCAAAAACTCCGGGGGGCTGTAGGACCCCAGAAAGAACCGCAGCCAATTTCTACCCTGTTTTTTTTCCTTCATACAAACC
>JAISMQ010000095.1 GCA_031276685.1 Treponema sp.
GCTGATCCGCCGGGCCACCGAAGCCTGGATATTGAAATTGTTCACCAGGGAACGCAAAAGCTCCAGGTTCTGCCCGACTCCGTAGTCAACAACGGCGATCTTCCCCTCAAAACCGGGCAGCCGCTGCAGGGAATCCGTATCAAAATCAATCGCCGCCTGCACCCAGGCGGGGATTTCCGCACCCGTCACCGCGCCCTGGTAGTCCACGCGGATCCGCTCAATGCCGGCCGCGACGCTGGGCGCCTCGGTACCGGTCCCTTCAATACTGCCGGCCGGGGCGCCTTTCTTTGCCGCAGAACCGGCGCAGGAAGCCAGCGCCGCAATCACGCAGAGAACCCCCGCCATCCGAACCGCATCCCTTGTTTTCATTATTTGCTCCTTAAAAAAATTTCAAAACCGATACGGTTTTGGAAAAGCCCTACAGTTTATTCCGTCTGGAATTAACGAACCGGGAAAAATCGTTGATGTTTTTTATCACGATTCGTCCGGCGTGTATCTCAATCCGGTGCTGGGAAACAAAGTGCTGCAGAATATCGCGGGTTTCTTTGATATCCATGCCGGCCCATTGCGCGATACTGTCCACCGTGGTTTCAAATTCCCTCTTTTCCGTGGTTTTGTCAATATTCGGCTGGGTTTCGTCGAACATCAGAAACACGTCGGCAATTTTGGCCTGGGGATCGTTCAGCACAAGGGTCATAAAACGCCGCTTGGCATCGTAGATCCGCTTGCAGAACATCCGCAGGAGCCGCAGGGCAATCTGGGGATTCCCCAACAGGAGGACCTCGAAATTCCGCGCATTGAACTCCAGCACCTTTACGTTGTCCAGGGCAATGGCGGTGGCGGACCGGGGCGAATTTTCAAGAATCGCCATCTCGCCGAACATATCCGGCGGCCCGATAATGTCCAGGGTCTTTTCAAAATCGCCGATGATCTTTACCAGATGGACCCGGCCGGCCTGAATCACATAAAAATTATCGCCGGGCTCAAATTCGGAAAAAATAATTTCCCCCGCCTTAAAGGTTCTGGCAAAGCGTTCAAATGACTCAAGCCCGGCGGCCATTTATTCCCCCAGATCCTTCAAGGCGCGCTTTGCTTTAACCGTAACCCCGTCCCCTTCGGGGGCCGGCATGGCCAGGACTTTTTTATAAAAGGCGGCGGCCTGATCTTTCTTCCCCAGCCGCTCGTTGGACTGGCCGATGTAAAATACCGTTTCCCGCAGATCGGGGTGCCGGGGATTCCGGCCCAGCATGCCGGTATAGTAGTGGATACACTCCGCAAATTTGTTAAGTATGAAGAGGCAGCGGCCAATCTCGAAGGCGCTTTTTGCCGCCCATTCGCTTTGCCCGTATTTTTCCTCGATCTGCGTAAAAGCAAGGTAGGCCTGCTGGTACTTTTCCTTCGTCATCAGATTCAGGGCGCTGTAGTAGGCGGCGGAAGGATCGTCCTTTTCCGGCGCGGGGGCTTCGGCCTGGCCGGAACCAAGGGCGCGTTCCACCTGCTCCAAATTCGAGGCTGCGGCGGCGCTGTTCTTCCCCGACGGGTAATAGGCCAGGTAGCGGTTGAATACGTACTGGGCGTACTCGTAACGTTTTTGCTTAAAGTAGTATTCCCCCACGCTGAACAGGCCGGCTTCGGGGTTCTGCTCGTCATCGGTCTTGAGCAGAATGGCAAGCTGCCGGTGGACCCGCCGCAACTGGGTGGAAAAAACGGTCAGCATCTTCATGACGATACGGGTGTTGGTCATGGCGACTTGTTCGAATTCGGGGATCGTAAAGGCCATAACCGTGGAATCTTTAAGGCTTACGGCGTTTTCCTCCCGCGCATAGCGGCCCAGGGCGGACTTTACCCCGAAAAATTCCCCCTGCTGGACCATGTCGTGCATGTCGCCCCCGGTTTCCATGTCCTGGTAGACCAGGTTTACCATGCCGCTCTGAAGGATAAACACCTTTTCCGCCGGGTCCCCCTTGAAGTAAATGACCGATCCGGCCCGGAACTGAAAGGTTTTCGGCACTGGAGCCCCCTACCCTCTTCCCCGGCCAGGGACACTGCGCGGGGCCCCTGCGGCCGGGGTTTTGGGAAGGTTCTGGGCGATTCTATGGTTTAACGAGAACACCGTTATCATTCCTCAAGTTTTAGGCCCATAATGACCGTAATGATAGACCTGCATACCCACTCAAACGCCTCGGACGGCAGCCTAAGCCCGGCTTCGCTTATCAGGGAAGCGGCCCGCCTTGGGATTTCCGCGCTGGCCCTTACCGATCATGATAGCATTAAGGGGCTGTCGTTTGCAAGAAACGAAGCGAAGTCCCTGGGCATCGGCTTTATTCCGGGGATCGAGATCGAGATAAGCCACCCCCCGCCGGGCCAGTTCCACCTGCTGGGCCTGGGGATAGGCCGGCCAAGCCCCGCGTTCGTCAAAGCGGTGGAGGGCCTTTCCCGGCTGCGGGAGGAGCGGAACCGGGAGATCCTGGAGCGCGTAAGGCAGACGGGCTTGAAGGCCGAATGGGAGGATCTGCTGCGGCTTGCCCAGGGGGGCGCGAAAACCGCCGGGCCGGCCCCCTCGATAGGGCGGCCCCACTTCGCCGCGCTGCTGGTCGAACGGGGAATCGCGAAAAACCAGGAACAGGCCTTTAACCGCTACCTGACGCCGGGGAAACCGCTGTACGTCCCCAAGTCCGGGCTGGACTTTGACACGGCCCAGGCCCTGATCCGGGAATCCGGGGGCCTGCCGGTGCTGGCCCACCCCATGTCCCTCTACGTGTCCCTGAATCGCCTTCAGACCCTGCTTGAAGACCTGAAAAACCGGGGCCTTGCGGGCCTTGAGGCCTGGCACCCCGCCGCCAAACTGCGGGAATGTCTCCGCCTGGAGGAGATGGCCCGGAAACTGGGGCTCCGCGTCAGCGCCGGCAGCGACTTCCACGGGGAAGCCCGGCCCGACCGCGTCCTGGGCCATAGCTGCGCCGGCCGGCGGATAGAAGATTCGGTATTGGACGCCATACCGGAGCTTTCAGCCTTCCGCTAATATGTCGTAGGGATCGTCCCCCCGGCGGCGATGCTCCACCGCTTCCAGCACATGGACCGTGTCGATGGTATCCCGGCCTTCCAGATCGGCGATGGTCCGGGCCAGGCGGAGAATGCCGTGGTAGGCCCGGCCGGAAAGGGCGAGCTTGGACACGGCGGTTTTAAGGGCCTGTTCCCCCCGGCCGGAGAGGGGGCAGCACGATTCCACAAGCCCCGCCGGGAGCCGGGCGTTGCGGCGGGGCCGTTCCGGCAGCCCGCCCAGCCGTTCCCGCTGCAGTTCCACCGCCCGGAGGACCCGCCCGGCGATGGCGGCGCTGTTTTCGCCGGGGCTCCCCGTCATCTCCCCGGGCCCGGGGGGGACGACCGGGACCCGCAGTTCGATCCGGTCCAGCAGGGCCGAACCAAAACGGCGCCAATAGCGGTTCACCTCTTCGGGGCTGCAGAGGCAGGCATGCCCGGAGACGGCGCCCCGCATGCCAAGCCTGCCGCAGGGGCAGGGGTTGGCGGCCATGATCAACTGGAAGGCCGCAGGCAGCCGGACCGAGGATTCCGCCCTGGATATGGTGATTACCTGATCTTCCAGGGGTTCCCGCAGCGCCTGGAGGACGGTGGAACGGAATTCCGGGGCTTCGTCCAGGAAGAGGACCCCCAGGTGGGCAAGGCTTATCTCCCCGGGCCGTACCGCCCTGCCGCCCCCCAGAATGCCTTCGGCGCTGGCTGAATGGTGGGGGGTGCGGAAGGGGGGGCGGGTGATAAGGCCGAAATCCCCGTCCCCCGCAGATCTGCGGTCGAAACACCCGGCCAGGCTGTAGAGCCGGGTCACTTCCACCGCCTCCTCGCTGGTCAGGCCGGCCATAATCGCGGGCAGGCGCCGGGCAAGCATGGTTTTCCCGGCGCCGGGCGGGCCGAAGACCAAAAGGTTATGCCCCCCGGCGGCGGCTATTTCCAGGGCCCGCTTATAGCGGTCCTGGCCCCGTACCTCGGAAAAATCCCCCAGTACGGCGGGATTCCCGGCGGATTCCGGCCCCCCTTCGGGATCGCCCGGGGGGAACGCCGAAACGGGCAGGGCCCCGGTTTCCGAGCGGACCACCAGGGCGTGCAGGGCTTCGCGCAGCGTAGTGACCGGGACCACCCGGATCGAGCCGTTCTCCCGCGCCAGGATCCGCGCCTCCCCGGCGTTCTCGTGCGGAACGATAAAATCGCGGATGCCCTCCCCAATCCCCGCGGCCACCGCCGCCAGAACCCCCCGCACGGGCCGTACCGTACCGGACAGTTCCAGTTCGCCCAGCACCATCAGGGCCTCGTCGCGGGGGGCCAGGGCCGACACGGACATCACCGCCAGGGCGATGGGCAGGTC
>JAISMQ010000135.1 GCA_031276685.1 Treponema sp.
CGGCCCGTTTTTCCGCCCTGTTCGCGCCGGGTGGGAAGGCGGCGGGGCGGGTTCGGAAGATCTACCTGGCCGTCTGCGCGGGGATCCCCAGGCCGGCTCGCGCTGTCATCAGGCTGGCCCTGGAAACCAGGGGCGGCGCGAAGGAGTCCGCCACGGCCTACCGCGTGCTGGGAAGCCTCCCGCTGCCGGTCCCCCCCCCGGCGGGGGCTGCGGAGGAGTTTCCGCAGGAGTTTCCGAAGGAGTTTCCGCAGGAGTTTCCGAAGGAAAAGCCCTGTTCCCGGCTTGAGCTTGAACTGGAGACCGGGCGGACCCACCAGATCCGCCGCCACCTGGCCTACGCCGGCTGCCCCGTTCTGGGGGACGACAAGTACGGGGATTTCGCCCTCAACAAGCGTCTTAGGAAGAGCCTCGGCCTCCGCCGCCTGCTGCTCCACGCCTTCCGGCTCCAGATCCCGGAGGGCCTGGCGGGTTGCGCCGGGGGCATTGACGTGTGCGCCCCCCCGCCCGACTGCTTCGCCCCCTTCGGTCCCTGGCATTGACATCAGGGCCAGCGCAACCATGGTGATGTTGCCGCGGACGGGAAAAACAGGGGGGCAAAACGCTTGTGCCGGGCACGCGTGCTTTGCGCCTGTAAATCCCTGTTATTTCCTGCGGTTCAGATGGCGCAAAGCTTCGGTCAAGTGCCCGCCCCAGGCGTTTTGCCCCCCGTCTTTAGCGCCCGCCGCCATAGCCGGTACGCGCTGGCTCTGCTGTTGGATAAGGTAGGGCATGCGTGGAACGTGAAACATTCTTAACAAGGCGTAAAGCGGCCTTGATTTTATTGGCATACGCCGACCCCGGCGCCACGTGCATTGACACGGGCTGGCCCTTTTTCCCATGATGGTGCCCGGTATGGAACACCCCCCCCTTGCCAGGCCCTATCTCGACAGCCTTACTACCCGCGAGCTGGCCCGCATCGCCGACGCCTGCGGCATCGATATCCCCCCCAGCCTGGAGCGGATCTTCATCATAGAGGAGCTGCTGGATTACGCCAGGGCCGAGGAGGAGGACGGGGATGATGAGGAGGAAGGGCTTGCGGAATCCCCGGATTGCCAGGAGACCGCCCCCGTCCCCCGGCGCTACAACGTCACGTTCATAGACCTGATGATCCGGGATCCGCTGTGGGTCTTCGCGTTCTGGGAGGTGCGGGAACACGACGGGGAAATTTTTGAACAGGATCCCGATTTTTCCGGTTACTGCCTGCGGGTGCGGCCGGCGGGGAAGGGCGGCCCGGCCAGGAACCGGCCGTTCATGATCCAGGTTGATCCGGGCGAGACGGCCCGGTACCTCGGTTTTTCCGAGTACCCGGCCCGTTCCGACGGGTTCACTATCGAACTCTGCGCGGGTTTTAACGAAAGGGCCGAGCTTCTGGCGGTTTCAAAGGCGTTCCGCCTTCCCCGTCTTCCCGGCGCCTGCGGGCGGGACGGCGCGGAAGCCCCCCCGCTGCTGTCCCTTTCCGGGCTGGACGACTTCCCCATCCTCCGCGACACGGATCGGCCGCCCTTCCGCCGCGTTTCCGGCGCCTGATTCTATGCCCGCAGGCCCCGTTATCTCCGTGGTGCTGGAAGCCCACGAGCCGTTTTTCTGCAAAACCGCCTCCGGCTGTTCCTCCTGCTCTGCCAATACGGCGAACCCCGCCTGCGGCGCGGGCTCGTCCCTGGAGGAGGCGCGTTTTTTTGAAAGCCTTTCGGAAACCTACCTCCCCCTGCTGGAAATGCTGGAACGCCTGGACCGGGACCGCGTCCCGTTCCGGCTGGGGATCGCCGTCTCCCCCGTCCTCTGCCACCACCTGGGGGATCGGGACCTTCTGCGGCGCTACCTTGACTACACCGGCAGGCAGATTGAATTCGGCAAGAAAGAGATACGCCGCTGCCGGGGCAAGGTCCGGCTGAAAAACCTGGCGCGGTATTACTACGATAAAATTATCGAGCGGCGTTTTACCTTTTCCGAACGCTACGACGGCGATATTCTTAAAGTCCTGAACACGTTCCGGCGCAAGGGGAAAGTAGAATTACTGGCGGCCCCGGCGACCCACGCCTTCCTGCCGTTCTACGTTTCCTACCCGGAGGCCGTCCAGGCCCAGGTCGAGGTTGCCCTGTCCTCGTACCACCACTGTTTCGGCAAATTCCCCCAGGGCTTTTTCCTTAGCGAAACGGGCTGGACCGGGGAACTGGAAGCGACGCTGCGGGCCTACAACCTGGGCTACACGGTTGCGGAGCCCCACGGCCTGGCATACGGGGACCCTCCGGCGCGGAAGGGGAGCTTTTACCCCGTCAGGACCCCGAGGGGGGTTGTCGTGCTGGGCCGCGAGTTTTATAGCGGGGAGGACCTGCGGGAGCTTTCGGAAAGCCCCCTCTACCGGGACAACCGGAAGGATTCCGGCTACGACCTGCCCGCCGCCAAAGTCGGCCCCTTCCTGGGGCCCGGCGGGGCGCGGGGGCCTACGGGTTACAAGTACTACCTGCGGGGGGGCGATGTCTACGATCCCGCCGCCGCCTCGGCCCAGGCCGCCCGGAGCGCGGAGGTCTTTCTGGGCCGCCGCCTGTCGCGGCTCGGCGCCGCCGCCGCCCTGATGGACGGGCCGCCCCTGAGCCTCTGCGTGTTCAGGGCCGGCGATCTGGGCCGTTCCTGGTACGAAGGCTTCGATTTCCTCGAGCAGTTCTTTCGCCTGGGCGCGCGGCCGGGGGGGCCGCGCTTCATGACCCCCGCCGAGTACCTTTCCAAGCAGCAGGCCGCGGATTTCCAAACCTCGGTTCCCGCCTACTCGTCGGGCGGTTTCAACGGCTACGGCGAAACCTGGCTCCACGCCTCGAACGACTGGGCGTACCGCCACCTGTTCCGGGCCCTGGAGCGGATGATAGAGCTGGCGGAACGTTTCCCCGACGACACGGGCCTTAAGGAGCGGGCGCTGAACCAGGCGGCGCGGGAGATCCTCCTGGCCCAGTCCTCCGACTGGCCGGGGATGCTGTACCGCCAGGAATCCTCCGGCCTGGCCGCGTCGGGGATAGAGGACGCCCTGCGGAACTTCACGACGATCTACGAGGCCCTGGGGAGCGGCTACATAAGTACCGAATGGCTTACCCGGCTGGAAAAACGCCACGGCATTTTCCCCCGCATCAACTACCGCATCTTCAGAAAAAAGAGATAGGCGCCCCGGGGCAGGCGCCCCCCGGGTCAACGTGAGGCGCTGCGCGCTATTGCGTAATACGCGGAACTCCGGTACAATGGCCCAGGTTCGCATGCCGTCAAATCAGGGAGGCCGGATGT
>JAISMQ010000149.1 GCA_031276685.1 Treponema sp.
CCTGGTTGACCAGGCTTTCGATAACCATGGGGGATACGGGCCGTTTTTCCAGGGCCCGCTCGACCCCGCGCTCGATCTTCCTCCGGTCAAAGGGCTCCCGGCGGCCGTCCCGCTTGATGACCATGAACTGCTTGTCCTCGATCCGTTCGTAGCTGGTAAAACGGTAACCGCAGCCGTTACACTCGCGCCGGCGGCGGATAGCTTCGCCGTTGGCCAGGGTACGGGACTCGACAACCGTATCGTCAAAATTCCCGCAATGGGGACATCGCATCTGGGGTAGCCTCTACAATAACCATCGACATATAGCGCCATATATATAGCGTTTTTTTCACTGGGACTGAGTATACTACGCTACAGATTGGGCTGCAAGGGGGCGGGGGACAAGCGTAGATGTAAAACACCTTTCACGCCGATGTTTTACCTTCCGCGTATGCTAACCTTATGCGCCGGCCCTGGCGGTCACGCTTGCTTTTTTGTTTTTGTCGCTGGTATGCTGTGCCATTCCAAAACCTGGATTTTTGGGAAGGCCTTGCCGGGACACGGGATTCCGGAATCTCCGGAGGTTTTAATGAAAGTTGGGATTGACAGTTTTGCCTGCGATGGCGGCAAAGCCGGCGCCGGGGCCTATCTGACCCAGTTGCTAAAGCGGATTCCCCCTTCCGGGGCCCTGTTCGAGATCTTCGGCTGGGAATTTGACCGCTATGCGTACAACGATATCGCCCCGAATTTGGAATTTGTTGCCCGCTGTTCGATAGACGGCAAGACCGCCAATTCCCTGTGGCACCTGTTCAAATACGAGGAATTCGCCAAAACCCGCAACTACAACGTCTGTTTTTTCCCGGCGGCCCACCGCCTGGCGGCCCCCCGCCGTTCGCCCTGCCCCACGGTCGGCACGGTCCACGACATGGCCGCCTACTACTGGGGGAGGGGGAAAACCCGGGAACGGCTGGGGCTTGTCCCCCGCGTGATCCTCCCCGCCGCCCTGCGCCGGCTGGACCGGATCATCGCGGTGAGCAACTGGGTCAGGCAGGAGCTGGTGGAACTGACGCGGGTCAAGGAATCGCGGATCGAAGTGGTCCCCAACGGCATAGACCTTGAGGCTTTTCGGCTCCTGCCCAAGAACGAGGAAAGCGTAGTGCTGATCCAGCCCTTTAGCTTCCGCCGGCCCTATGTTCTGTGCGTTTCCCGGATCGAACATCCCATAAAGAACCACATCAGGCTTATCGAAGCTTTTCGCATCTTTAAGGAACGGACCAAGTACCCCCACCGCCTGGTCCTGGCCGGCGGGGACGGCCAGGGGTCGGAGACAGTCAAGCGGGCGGCCCACGCCTCCCCCTACCGGAACGACATCTTCTTTACCGGGCATTTCCCGCTCCGGAGCCTTCCAAAGCTCTACTCCGGCGCGGATATCGCGGTGTTCCCCTCGATGTACGAGGGTTTTGGTTCGGGCGTTCTGGAAGCCATGGCGACCGGGGTGCCGGTCGCCTGCGCCCGCGCCGCCGGGCTGCCGGAAACCGCCGAACACGCGGCCCTCTACTTTAACCCCCTGGACAGCGAGGATATGGCGGACCGCCTGGTTACGCTGACCGCGAACCGGGAAATTTACCGGAACTGCCGCCGCCTGGGCCTGGAGCGGGTCCAGTCCTTTTCCTGGGACCGCTGCGCCGAACGGACCCTGCGGATCATCCAGGAAACCGTGTAAGCCCCTAGCCAATATGCGCCGGCCCTGCAACAAAAGCCGCTGGTATTTTGTACAAAAGCCGCCTATGCTTATTCCGTGGTATTTAAGCGCGGTAATTTGCCGGGGGTCGGATAATGGACGGTATCTCTCAGTCGGAATTGGACACGATCCTTGCCACGGGCCGGAAAGAGGCGCTTTCCGAAGCCCCCCGGCCGGAAATTCCGGCCCCCAGGCGCCGCGCGGCTTCCGGCCGCCGGGGCAAAAAATCCCCTTCCTGCGCTATCACCCAGGACGAGCTTAACCGTATCCTGTCCGGGGGGAAGCATTAACAGCCTGCCGAAGCTGCGGGTTCGGGCGCGGCTTCGCGGCATATCCCGGTCCCAAAGAGCAGGGTGAAGGCGTCTTCGGCGTTTTCCACAAATTCCACCGGAATGGCCTCCCGTATGTCGCGGTCCAGTTCCTCCCAGTCGTCTCGGTTGCCTTCGGGGAGGATGGCCCGTTCCATGCCGTTCCGTACCGCGGCCAGGAGTTTTTCTTTAAGGCCGCCGATGGGGAGGATCCGTCCGGTCAGGGTAAGCTCCCCGGTCATCGCGGTCCCCGGCAGGGGGGCCTTTTGGCAGAGGGTGGAAAGCAGGGAGGCGGCCAGCGTGATCCCCGCGGAGGGGCCGTCCTTGGGGATGGCCCCCTCCGGGACGTGGATGTGGAAATCCGTTTTGGCTATATCCAGGTTGAACTGGTAGTTCTCCGCCACGCTTCGCAGCCAGGAAAGGGCGATTCGGGCGCTTTCCTTCATCACGTCCCCCAGGTTCCCCGTGATGATCAGTTCCCCGTCCCCCTCGAAACCCCTGGTTTCCACAGGCAGCATGGCGCCCCCGGTTTCGGTCCAGGCCAGGCCGTGGCTTACCCCGACACGTTCTTCCTTGAAAACCACGTCCCTTTTGTACTTTTTGCGGCCCAGGAGTTTTTCCAGATCGGCGGGGCGGACGGCCCGCTTAAAGCTGCCCAGGGGCTTTTCCCGGCCAAAGTTCTTCTTTACCGCCTCGCGGGCGATCCGCCGTAAAACCCGCGCGATTTCCCGTTCCAGGGCCCGGACGCCGCTTTCCATGGTCCAGTAGCGGATAATTTCCCGCAGGCTTTCGTCGCCCAGGCTGATGTTCGCGTCTTTTAGGCCGTTTTCTTCCAGCTCTTTGGGCACGAGGAACTGCTTGGCTATGGCCAGCTTTTCATTTTCCCCGTAGCCGGGGATCTCGATGATCTCCATCCGGTCCAGAAGGGGGTAGGGGATGCCGTTAAGGGAATTGGCGGTGGCGATAAACAGGACTTTGGACAGGTCGTAGGTCACTTCCATGTAGTGATCGGTAAAGGCGGAGTTCTGCTCCGGGTCCAGCACTTCCAGCAGGGCCGCCGCCGGATCCCCCCGGAAATCGCTGGACAGCTTGTCGATCTCGTCCAGCAGGAAGACGGGGTTCATGGTCCCCGCCCGGCGCATGGACTGGATGATCTTCCCCGGCAGGGCCCCCACGTAGGTTTTCCGGTGCCCCCGGATCTCCGCCTCGTCCCGGACGCCCCCCAGCGATAT
>JAISMQ010000162.1 GCA_031276685.1 Treponema sp.
TACCTGCAAACCCACGACCGCCTTTTTGAACGGGACGAGGCCCTGGACTACCTTTCCGATCTGGAATGGGATTTTTCCCAGTTTCTGGCCGATTTTTCAGGCAGCCCCGGCAGCATAAGCGCCGCCGCCTACCCGGCCCTGCAGGAGCGGATCCGGCTGCTGCGGGACCGTGGCGCGGAACGGCGCAAGGCTATCGGCGAAGAACGGAAGGCAGCCGCCGTCCCGGTCATGGAAAGCGCCGTAAGTTCCGACGAACTCAATGAACTCCTTAAAGATTTCTGAACTACCCCGGCCGGCCGCTATATGAGGATCTCCGGCGGTACCCTCAAGGGGCGTCCGGTAAAGGTCCCGCCGGGCATCATCCGGCCCAGCATGGACCGGATGCGGGAATCGGTGTTCGGCGCGCTGGGGGACCTGGGCGGGGCCTCGTTTCTGGACATCTTCAGCGGCACGGGGATCATCGCCCTGGAGGCGGCCTCCCGGGGGGCCGCCTACGTCGAGGCGGTGGAGATGGACAGCCGGAAGCGGGACACGCTGATAGCCAACGTGTCCATTTCCCCCGTCCGTATTCACTGCCGCTTCATGGCCGCGGAACTCTACGTAAGGCGGGCGAAACGGAATTTCGACTACATTTTCTGCGATCCCCCCTTCCCCTACCGCTTCAAATGGCAGCTTGCCGCCGATATCGCCGCCTCCGCCCTGGCGCGGGACGGTACCCTTATCCTGCTGCACCGCCCGCGTGAAGATTTTTTCGACGGCGAAATCCCTTTCATCCGAAAATCGCCCCCCCGGGAATTCGGCCGTTCGATTGTGGAATTCCTGCGGGTGGACAAACCGGCAGAATGAATGTGGGGGAATCGCGGCATTATGGTACTATTTTTTTGACAATGCCGGGCCGCGGTGTTATTATTGAATTGGCAGCGGTATAGTACATGGATTATAAAAAAATATTCGAAAAAGCCGGGGACCAGAATTTTTTTATCAAAACCACCGCAAGCCCCCGGCTGGACGACGCCCTTAAAGTTTCCCTGAACCGCAAAGGAAATGCCCTGTACAACCAGGGGAACGTCGAAGAGGCCCGCCGTATATTCATAACCACAGGTTATTCCGACGGCCTAAGCCGGATTGGGGACTATTACAAATCGCGGGGACGGCTTCTGGACGCCCTTAGAATGTACTGGATTGCCCCGGATCGCGCCAAAACGGAGCCGATCATAATCCGGCTTTCGGAAATAATCAGGAGCCTTATAAACGAAGAAGGGGATGTTCCCAATGAGTGAGATAAGCGTGGCAAACCAGCCGTGTACCGGGGAGAGCTGCGGCGGATCCCCGTGCGGCTCTCCGGCAGCCGTAAAAGTGCCGGAAATCGCCGAAATTTCCGATCTTTCCAAACAGGGCTACCAACTGCTCAAAGAAAACAAAATCACCGAAGACATGGACCGCTTTAACCGGATACTGGAAGTGGATAACGACAACAACTACGCCCTGGTCGGCCTGGGGGACGCCGCCCGCAAACGGGGGGGCTTTCACGAGGCGGCGGGTTACTACCAGCGCTGCCTGGACCGCCACCCGGGGAACAACTACGCCCTGTTCGGCCTGGCCGACTGCTTCAAGGCCCTGAACCAGTTCCACCGGGCCATCGAAATATGGGAACAGTACCTGCTTCACGACAATACCAACATCACGGTCCTTACCCGCGTGGCGGACGCCTACCGGAAGATCCGGGATTTTAAACATTCCAAGATGGTCTACCTTAAAGTGCTGGAAATGGAGAGCCGGAACCCCTACGCCATTATCGGCCTGGGGCACCTGCACTACGATTTTAAGGAATACCGGGACGCCCTGTTTTACTGGGAAAAGATGTTCGAGGCCAACCGGGACGGGGTGGATATCCGGGTGCTTACCTCGATTGGGAACTGCCACCGGAAGCTTAAAACCTTTGGCGACGGCATCGCCTACTTTGAGATGGCCCTCCGGCGGGAACCTTACAACTTCTACGCCCTGTTCGGCCTGGCCGACTGCTACCGGGGCATGAACCAGCAGGACCGGTCCCTGGAGTACTGGAACCGTATTCTGGATCAGGACCCCCGCAACAAGGTGATCCTGACCCGGGCGGGGGACGCCTACCGCCACCTGGAAAACTACGAAAAGGCGGCGGACTACTACGAGCGGGCCCTGAACATCGAATTCGACACCTACGCGGTGCTTGGCCTGGCGCTGGTAGCCAAGGCCCAGGGCCGTTATACCGAGGCTGTGGAATCCCTGGGCCGGCTGATCCAGCAGGACCCCAGGAACTACCGGCTCTACCTGGAGCTTTCGGAATGTCACCTTAAACGGGGGGACAAGCGCATGGCCCAGGAAACCCTGGAGGATTTCCAGCGCCAGGGGATCCGCAGCCAGGCGGTCACGGAGGCGCTTGAACGGCTTAAGGACTAGCGATGCGCGCCCTAAGCGGCTATTCCGCAGAGGAACTGGTCCGGATCCTCGCGCCCCTTCCCCCCTACAAGGCGCGGGAGGTGTTCAAGTGGATAGCCCGGGGCGTCCGCGACTTTGAGGGCATGACCAACCTGGGAAAACAGGAGCGGGAGGATCTTTCCCGCCGTTTTACGCTCCGCTCCACGGGCCGGGACAGCGCGCTGGCGGACCGGGACGGGACCGTCAAGCTCCGCGTAAGCCTGCGCGACGCCGCCGCCGAGGCGGTGCTGCTCCGGGACAAGGAGGGTCGGGGTACGGCCTGCATATCCAGCCAGGCGGGATGCCCCGTGGGCTGCGCGTTCTGCAAGACCGGATCGCTGGGCTTCCTGCGGAATCTGGAAGCCGGGGAAATGGTGGAACAGGTTCTCCACATCAGGGAAATCGGGGCGGAACAAGGGACGGAAGTTAGCCACCTGGTGGTTATGGGCATGGGGGAACCCCTGCTTAACCTGGGGGAACTGCGCCGGGCGGCCGAAATTATCATGGATCCGCAGGGCCTGGGCGTCTCCAGGCGGCGGATCACCGTATCCACCAGCGGCATTTGCGCCGGAATCCGGGAACTGGCGGATTCCGGCCCCCACCTGCGCCTGGCCTTTTCCCTGACCAGCGCGCGGGAAGAACTGCGGAACGCCCTGGTCCCCATTGGCAGGGACAACCCTCTTAAACAGGTAAAGGAAGCCCTGGGCTACTACCAGCAAACGACGGGGCAGCGGATCACGCTGGAGGCCGTGCTGCTGGGGGGGCTCAACACCGGCGCGGAAGAGGCGGCGGCAATGCGGGACTTTGCGCGGGGGCTGGACGCGGTCGTGAACCTTATCCCCTGGAACCCCGTGGAAGGGCTCAGGTTCCGGGGCCGCGCCCTGCGGGAGCCTTCCGGCGCCGAAACCGAAGCCTTCGCCGGGCTTCTCCGGCAGGGGGGCCTGGCGGTAACCCGCCGTTTCCGCCGGGGCCGGGGCGTTTCCGGGGCCTGCGGGCAGTTGGGCTGGACAAGCGGGGGGCCGCCCCGGTAGAATGGTACTGCAACAGGAGAACGCCCTCCTCAAAGGATCTGTTGGTACCGATCTGGCAAAAGCGAGAGTGGTGAAATTGGTAGACACGCCAGACTTAGGATCTGGTGCCTTTGGCGTGGGGGTTCAAGTCCCTTCTCTCGCAAATAAAGGCACGTAGCGGGTCTTCCGCACGGCGGATCGCAGGCGCAGTTACAGCCGGTTTTATAACCGGATCAGCTTGGCAAAAGAGGAAAGCTTCAGCGTTTTACGTTCCGGTGGAGCTTCCGCATCCGGAGAAGGACATTGTGACCATAAACAAAGAGATAAGCCGCCAGGAACATTCAAGCGTCAAACTGACGCTTACCGTAGCAAAGGACGATGTCCGATCCCAGTACGAAGAAGTCCTGAACAACCACAGCAAGAACCTCCAACTGCCCGGCTTTAGGCGGGGCAAAATACCGCATAATGTGCTAATACGGAAATTCGGGGACGCGCTTAAAACGGAAGCCCTGGGGAACATCATCGAAAAGTCGGTGGCCGAGGTTTTTGAAAACGAGAACCTCCCCCGGAACGAGCGGCCCCTGCCCTATTCCGCCCCGCGCCTGGAAGGCAAGCCGGAACTGGACCTGGAAAACGATTTTAGCTTTTCCATGATCTACGACGTGTTCCCCGATGTCAAACCCGGCGTCTGGAAAGGCTTCGAGGTCGAAGCCCCGGAAGCGGAACTGAGCGATGACGATGTAAACCGGGAGCTGGAGGCAATACGGGAGCGGAACGCCCTCGTGTTTGACCGCGAGGACGCGGACGGGGCGGAAACGGGCAACGTTGTTACCGTCACCTGCGCCGAAACCGATGACAAGGGGCAAACCGTCCCCGGCACGGAACGGCAGGACTACGTGTTCACCCTGGGGAAAGGCGACAACGCCTACCAGTTTGACGACGAGATCCTGGGGATGAAGAAGGGCGAAACCAGGGAATTCGTAAAAACCTATCCGCCGGAAGAAAAAGACGCCGCTGCGGGGAAAACGGTAAAATTCCGGGTAAGCCTTACGGCACTTAAAGAGCGCAGGCTTCCGGACCTGGACGACGAACTGGCCCAGGATGTGAACGAAAAATTCAACAGCCTGGAGGATCTAAAGAACAGCATCCGGGCCTCCCTAAGCCGCAACCTGGAACAGCGGCTGCGCGGCATCAAGATCCGCAGGATTTTGGACAAGATCTGCGGGGAAACCCCGGCGGAGATCCCCGAATCGATGATCCGCATCGAACTTGATTCCCGCTGGCGCAACCTGGCCCGCGCCTTTGGCACTACGACCGAAGAGATGAAGAAAAACATGGCAAAAGGCAGCCGGACCGTGGAAAACCTGGAAGACGCCTGGCGCCCCGACGCCGTCAAGGCCCTCCATTCCCAGATTATCGTGGAAACCCTTATCGAGGAGCTTAAACTGGACGCCGGGGACGAAGAACTGGAAAAGGAAATCGCGGACATAGCCGCCGCCGAAAACGCCCCGGCGGAAGACATAAAAACGTACTACAAAGAGGACCAGGCGCGGGAGCGCCTTAGGGATCAGATAAAGGAGCGGAAGTTCTTTGACATGCTGCTGGCAGAAAACACCGTCAAACCGGGGAAGAAGGAGAATTATCTGGACCTTATGTCCGGAAATGATTAGATTCAGCCTATGAATGAAAAAATGAACAACCTGGTCCCCTATGTCATTGAACAAAGCGGGGCCGGGGAACGATCCTACGATATTTACTCCCGGCTCCTCAAAGACCGGATCGTGTTTCTGGACGGGGAAATAAACGACCTAAGCGCCGATCTGGTCGTGGCCCAACTGCTTTTTTTGGACGGCCAGGATACCGATAAGGATATTAACCTGTACATCAATTCTCCCGGCGGATCGGTTACGGCGGGGCTGGCGATATACGACACCATGCAGTACGTCAAGAGCGACGTGCAGACCATCTGCCTGGGCCAGGCCGCCAGCATGGCCGCGCTGATACTTACATCGGGGGCGGCGGGAAAGCGGATGGTGCTTCCCTCCTCCCGGGTGCTTATCCACCAGCCCTGGGGCGGCGCCCAGGGGCAGGCCCGCGACATCGGTATCCAGTCCCGGGAGATAATCAGGCTGAAAAAACTCACTATACAATATTTCGCCAAGCATACGGGAAAGGATGCCGAAAAAATGGCCGCCGATATGGAACGGGACTTTTATATGTCCGCGGAGGACGCGGTTTCCTACGGGGTGGCGGATTCGATCCTGACAAGGGAGAAACATGGCAAAGATACGTAGCGGCTCCGGCAATTACGAACGGATCTGTTCTTTTTGCGGCAAAAGCGCCGAAATAGCCCGCCGGCTTATCGCCGGCCCCAACGATGTGTTTATCTGCGATGAATGTGTGGAAGTGTGCCGCAAGATCCTGTCCGAAGAGGAACACGACCTTTCCACCAAGTTTACCGGGGATATCCCCACCCCGCGGGAAATAAAAAGCTACCTGGATCTCTTTATCATAGGCCAGGACGAGGCGAAGAAGGCCCTGTCCGTGGCGGTTTACAACCACTACAAGCGGATCGCCAAGACCGCCAAAGAGAATAACGACGTAGAAATTGAAAAATCCAACGTACTCCTGATCGGCCCCACCGGCACGGGGAAGACCCTGCTGGCAAAGACCCTGGCGAAGAAGCTCAAGGTGCCCTTCGCCATTGTGGACGCCACCACGCTTACGGAAGCGGGCTACGTGGGGGAAGACGTGGAGAACATCCTCCTCAAACTGATCCAGAGCGCCGGGGGGAGCATCGCCGCCGCGGAACGGGGCATTGTCTACATTGACGAGATTGACAAGATCGCCCGCAAGGGGGAAAACGTCTCCATTACGCGGGACGTGTCCGGCGAAGGGGTACAGCAGGCGCTTCTTAAAATAATCGAGGGCACTATCGCCTCCGTGCCGCCCCAGGGCGGCAGAAAGCACCCCAACCAGGAGATGATCCGCATTGATACGACGAACATCCTCTTTATCTGCGGCGGCGCCTTTGTCGGGCTGGAAAAATTTATCGAACAGCGGGTAGTGCAGCACCCCATGGGATTCGGCGCGGAAGCCGGGGGCCGGGGGCAAAAAAGCCAGAAAGAGCTGTTCGAAGCGCTGCACCCCGATGATCTTATCCACTTTGGGATGATCCCCGAATTTATCGGGCGGCTGCCCATCACCGTAAGCCTTGAAGAACTGAAACGGGACGATCTTAAACGGATCATCACCGAGCCCCGGAACGCCATTGTAAAACAGTACCAGGCCTCCCTGGCGATTGACGATGTAAAGCTTGAGTTTACCGAGGGGGCCATCGACGCGATTGCCGATACGGCGATCAAGCAGAAAACCGGGGCGCGGGGGCTGCGGGCCATTGTAGAAAAGCTTATGACCGACATCATGTTTGAAATTCCATCCATCCCCGGAAGCAAGCGGGTAGTTATCACCCAGGACGTGGTGGTAAAGTCGGAAGTTCCCGAGATCCTCCCCTTCCAGAAGAGCGCCTGATGTGAAACCCTACCAGGGGTTGTTACAGTTCATCGCCGGATTTGGGCACAAAGCGGCGGCGGATCGGGCCCCGCCCGCGGGCAGAAAGCGGGCGGCGGGCAGGGGGATAATAAAAACAGAAGCCGAAGAACTCGTCCTGTTACCCTTAAAGGACCTGGTTCTCTTTCCCAACACGACGGTCCCGGTTTTTCTTGCCTACCAAAGCGGAATCATCGCCGTTGAAGAAGCGCTCAGACGGGATCACCGCCTGTTCGCCTCCCGCGTCCTCAACAGCGAAGGCCGCGAAACGATGCTTGCCCAGCCGGGCCGGGGGGAGGAAGGCTTTCCCGGCCCCCTGTTCCCCGTTTCGGGAACCGCGGCCCGCATTCTCCAGAGACTGCGGCTCCCCGACGGCTCGATCCGCGTGATACTCCAGGGGGAGTACCGGGGGACCATCGCGGGCATCAGCCGGCGCCCCCTGGGCGGGGCGGGACGCCGCGGGGCCGGGCCGGAAAACGAAATTTTAAGCTACAACCTGGTCCGGGTAACGGCGATACCCGGCCTTCCGCCCGGCGCGGGGGACACCGGCACGATTGCCATGATCCGCGCAATCCAGCGGGCATTCGCGCAGTACGCGGAGCTTTCAAAGAAGATCGGCCCCGACATAAGCGCCGCCGTCGAACGGACGGAGAATCCCGAGCGGCTTGCCAACCTTGTCTCCAACGCCATGGCGATCAACACGGAAAAAAAACAGGCGCTCCTCTCCATCCGGGACGGCGAAACCAGGCTGGAAACGGTTCTTGAAACCCTGGAGATGGAGATAGAGATCTACAGCGTCCAGCAGAACATCTCCGGCAAGGTAAAGAGCCGGATGGAAAAGAACCAGCGGGAGTACATACTCCAGGAGCAGCTCAAGGAGATCAACAAAGAACTGGGCAAGGACGGCGCGGAGGACGAGTACGCCGACCTGGAAAAGGCCGTGGCGGAGCGGAATCCGCCGGAGGAGATCCTTGCCAAAGCCCAAAAGGAAATCGGCCGCCTGCGCAAGCTCCAGCCCTTTAGCCCGGAGGCGGGGGTGCTGCGGGCCTACGTGGAGTGGATCCGCGACCTGCCCTGGAGCGAATACTCCCCGGATTCGGT
>JAISMQ010000244.1 GCA_031276685.1 Treponema sp.
AGGCCCGGCCCGAACACATCGGCGGCGCGGCCTTCGTAGAGCAGCATCGCCCGCTGGCTTTCCCGGACCGTCAGCTTGGCCCCGTTTTGTATTTCCTTGTCCTCGTCCTCGAATTTCCACATCAACAGGTTCGGGTCCGCCGTGATGCTTTCGATGATCTCTATAAGTTCCGCCGCCATTGTTCTTTTATGTGCCCGCCCCCTGCTGCAGAATCTTTTTTACCGTGGCAAAGACCTCTTCTTCCGTGGGGATTACCCCGCCGGAGTGGCCCAGGAGGTGTACCGGCGGCCTGGCCGCGCCGGGGGCTTCCAGGACCGAAAGCTTTACGTCCTCCACAAGCTGCCCCAGGCTCATCTCCACGGTCAGGATGGGCTTCCCCGTGGCGGCGATCTTCCCCAGGGCCTGGTAGGGGAAGGGCCACAGGGTGATGGGCCGGAACAGGCCCAGGCGGATCCCCTCCTTTTCGGCGAGTTTTTTCGCCCCCAGGCAGACCCGGGCGGAGGTGCCGTAGGCCACCAGGGTCAGGTCCGGGCCTTCGCCGGAGAATTCCCCGCAGCTCGTGCGGTAGCCGGAAGCCTCGAACCGGACTTCGCTTTTTTTGATCGCCTCGTAACGCTCGAAACGGGCCCTGGTCTTGGCCTCAAGCTGCTCGGGGACCAGGTTTATCGAGGTGATATGCCGGGCCGCCTGGTAGCCTTCCCGCCCGGAATCCCCCGGCGGGGTCTTGTCCCGGCGGCCCAGGTTGCCCACTATCCAGTCCCGCGCCGGCAGTTCCGCCGGGCTTTTCTGCGGGGGCAGCTCCACCCCCTCCATCATCTGGCCGATCATCCCGTCGGCCAGCACGATAACCGGCATACGGTACTGGTCCGCCAGGTCAAAGGCCAGGTAGGTCAGGTCCGCGCACTCCTGCACGCTCTTGGGGGCAAGGACGATGCAGTAGTAGTCCCCGTGGCCCCCGCCCCGGGTGGACTGGAAGTAATCGCTCTGGCTGGGGGCTATGGAGCCCAGGCCGGGGCCGCCCCGGACCACGTTCACCAGCACCAGGGGCACGTCCGCCCCGGCGGCGTAGGAGATCCCCTCCTGCTTCAGGCTGATGCCGGGGCTGGAGGAGCTGGTCATGGCCCGCGCCCCCGCGCAGGAGGCGCCGTACACCATGTTGATCGCCGCAGTTTCGCTTTCCGCCTGGATAAACACCCCGCCCCGGCCCATGATATGCCGGGCCATGTAGGCGATAAGCTCGTTCTGGGGGGTTATGGGGTAGCCGAAATAGGCCCGGCAGCCCGCCCGCAGGGCGGCCTCCGCTATGGCGTCGTTCCCCTTCATCAAAACTTTTTCGCTCATACCAGGGCCTCCGTTTCGTACACCTCGATACAGACATCGGGGCACACCTCGTAACAGTTCCCGCAGGCAATGCACTTCTCCGGGTTCAGGGCTTCCGAGGGGTACGACCCCGAAGCGTTGGGCGTCTGGCTTGGGCCCAGTACCTTTACCGGGCAGGCGCGGACGCACAGCAGGCAGCCCTTGCACAGTTCCCGGTCAATAATTATCTTTCCCTTCCTTGCCATGTAGAGACTTCCTCTCGTGTGGTGGGTTTTCCCCCATTCTAGCGGACCCGGGGCCCCGTGTTAAGGGGTAATTATGTTTGAAACTGAATTTTAGTACGATATGTTTCAAATGAAATACCGCCCCGGATCCTGAAACTCTGGGCTGCCAATAATCCGCCAATAGTTTGTGACGATTGTCACTTTTGCTTGCTTTTTCAATGTTCGACATTGACAATTTTCACAACCCGGAGCCGCTTTCAAAACCCGGCTGGTTTTGAACGAGCTTCTCGATTTTTCCCAAAAAGCGGGGCCTCCATGGTACGACTTGTCATCGCCATGAACTGGGAAACAGAGCTTAGACGTGCCACGATGACCCTGGCGGCCCATACGGGTTTTTCGGTTATTGGAACTGCGTCGGACTGTTACCGGGCACTCCAGTTGGTAGAGTCCGAACAGCCGGATATCGCCGTTGTCGATTACTATTTGGATAATATCAAAGGCTGGGACCTTATCCCCATTATCAAACGCAAATCCCCCCTTACATCGGTCATTATTATTTCTCCTTACGATGACGAAACCCACGCATGGGACGCCCTGTACAAAGGGGCTTCCGGCTACCTGGTACGGAAATTCGACATGGACCTGCTGGCCGGCGCAATCTACATGGCCCACACCGGGGGCCGGTACGTTTCCCACCGGATCGTTTCCCAGGTTCTGCCAAAGTTCCGTGTGTACCAGGAATATTACCGGGAGAATTTCGTAAAAAAAAGCCAGAGCCCCCGGCGGCAGGAAAAAATTATCAGGCTTTCCGATACCGAACGGCTGATAATCGAATTTCTTAGCCAGGGCAGAACCACCAAGGAAATTGCGGAAACCCTTAACCTAAAAATCGGGACGGTCCGCAATTACGTTTCCACGATGATGCGCAAAATAGGGGGCCACAGCCGGGCGCAGATGATCTTCACCGCCCTGCAATGGGGCCTTGCGGAATTCGTGGACTAGGGCTTTGGCAGGCCCAACGCGAACAATGGACAATCCGCCGCCGCAGGTTTATCATTCTTGGAGGAGGCCGCTGATGAAAACCCTCTGCGGGATCGACCTT
>JAISMQ010000286.1 GCA_031276685.1 Treponema sp.
TCCCGGAGCGGCGCAGATAGAGCTTTAGACCCGGCGCAGAACCGGACAAAAGGCAAGGGCGGAAGGTCTGTTCATTCCGCCCGAAGCCGCCCCGCATTAAAATCGTAACGCTGTCATAAAAATCCAAAAAAAATACCAACGCGGTTTTCATACAGCCACTGATAATGTGCCCGCGCCGTTGACAAATGGCAGCAGCCGATCCTATTTTTTTATATTGAACATTAACTGGTAATGGAAAAACTCCATAGGACTTTTTCCATTTTGTACGGGGGGGATTTTACCCCGCCAGCCTGTTTTTGTTCACAGGAAAAAATTATGAAAATAAAATACCGTTTGTGCGTTATTGTTATTTCGATTTTGGTTGTCGTTGTGGCAGCCATATCAATTATTTTGTTAAACCGGGCATCTTCCATGCAAATGGCTACCGCGCACCAAAGCCAGGAACGCCTTGCCGCAGAACAGAGCCGGATTATCCAGATGAACTACGAAAGGTATCTGTGCATAGCCCAGACCCTGGCGCATACCCTGGCCGATTATGATAAAACCGAGGTAGGCAGACAGCGCAACCGTTTTGACCAAATTATGGAATCGATACTACATTCGGAAGACCAGCTTGTCGCTGTTTTTGTGGTCTTTAGGCCAAACACTATCGATTTTGGCATGGATGCCGCATTTGCGGGGATAACCGGCAGTACCGAAACCGGCCAATGGGCCAACTGGTATACCCGGCGATCGGGACAAACTGAGCATCTTACCTACAATGACATACCGGGGATCATGGAAACCATTACCGGGCCAAATGCGATGAAAGAGATACTATACGATCCAATACCGCAGACCGTAGGCAGCGATAATACTTATACAATCCGGCTTACCGTCCCGGTTGTTCACCGTAAAACTGGCACGGTAGTGGGCCGCGTGGGAATAAATATCGAAATAAACCATATCCAGCCGATAGTAGACAGCATCATCAACAATATGAAAGATGTATCCGCCATGACAATTTATACCGCCAACAGCACGATTATTGCCAGTTTTTCCAAAGACCATATCGGCAAGCCCCTTGCCGATGCCCAAAAAGTTTTGTACGCCAATAATATTAATCTGGCCCGGGATGCGGTACTAACGGGAAAAATGCAGAAATTTTCGGTGTATTCGGAGATACTCAAAAAAAATCTGGAGCTTATCCTTTATCCTTTTACCATCGGTGAAACAGGTGCGCGCTGGTCTCTGATGCTGGCTACGGAAAAAGAGGTTATCCTTGCAGAAGTCAACGCCCTAACCGTCTTTACCATTGTTTTGGGGGTAATCGCGGCGCTTGTCGCGGCGGTGATCATTTTCTTTGTTTCGGGAAGAATTACCAATCCCATTGTGAATGTGGCTGTAACCCTTAAAGATATATCGGAAGGCGAAGGCGATCTAACCAAGATCGTTAACATCAATTCGAAGGACGAAATTGGCGATCTTGCCCGGTACTTTAACGCGACTCTGGACAAGATACGGGCGCTGGTTATCACCATTAAAAACCAAAGTGTGGCGCTTTTTGATATTGGGAACGAGCTTTCCAGCAACATGACCCAGACGGCCTCCGCCGTTAACCAAATCGCCTCCAACATTCAGAGCATCAAAGGCCAGGTAATTAATCAGTCGGCATCGGTAACGGAAACCAACGCGACCATGGAACAGATAACCCTTAATATTGACAAGCTCAACGCCCAGGTGGATCAGCAAAGTTCCAGCGTGGCGCAGTCCTCCGCCGCCGTTGAAGAAATGCTCGCCAATATCCAGTCCGTGTCCCAGACCCTGTCCAACAACGCCGGCAACGTAGAGGACCTGATTAATTCGTCCGAAGTAGGCCGTGCGGGCCTTCACGGCGTGGCGGAGGACATTCAGGAAATTGCCCGGGAATCCGAGGGGCTTTTGGAAATTAACTCGGTAATGGAAAACATCGCCAGCCAGACCAACCTCCTGTCCATGAACGCCGCCATTGAGGCGGCCCACGCCGGGGAAGCCGGGAGGGGCTTCGCGGTAGTAGCCGATGAAATCCGCAAGCTGGCCGAAAATTCCGGGGAACAGTCCAAAACCATCTCTGCGGTTCTTAAAAAAATAAAAGACTCCATCGACAAGATCACCAGATCAACCGAAAGCGTCCTTAACAAATTTGAGGCCATTGAACAGGGGGTCAGGAAGGTTTCGGATCAGGAAGAACACATCAGGAACGCCATGGAGGAACAGAACGAGGGGAGCAAACAGATACTGGAGGCCATTGGGCAGTTGAACGAAGTGACTCAGACGGTCAAAAGCGGTTCCAAGGAAATGCTGGAAGGGAGCCGGCAGATTATCGAGGAAAGCAAGAATCTGGAGGCGGTAACCCAGGAGATAAGCAACGGGATGAACGAAATGGCCACCGGGGCGGACGAAATCAACGTGGCGGTGAACCGCGTAAATACCATCAGCGGGCAAAACAAGTCGAGCATTGATGTGCTGGTCCAGGAAGTATCGAAGTTCAAGGTGGAATAATTCAAGGTCGAATGAACGGCCTTCCGGCCCTGCCGCGCCCCCCGCATAGACATTCGGTCTGCGGTAATAGTACTATGAAACCATTCGTATAGACGTGTCCCCTGCGGACAGGACAAGAGGAGTCGCCCATGGAGGGAACCTGTTCACCCGGTATTTCTAATCTGATAGAAGGCGAAATATATACCGTTATCAATGAGTTTACGGATTATGACGGGGTTGAGCATCCCGTTGGGGAACAATTCGAATTTGATATTTTTGATTATTTCCCCTATGACTCAGGCTACACGCTCTACATAAAAAAGAACGAGGAAGACAAAGTTATCCGGCTTAAAGATCACCAAAACCATCAGGCGCACGTTGTTTGGCTAATCGGCAGGTACATAAAGCCGCTGGAACCAGGCGGGCTTTAAATTCCGCCCCGTTCCACCCGTACCGTTATTTCCCCCCCGCAGCCTTCGTGGTAAATAAAGAGGCGCCCTTCGGCGGGGAGGTATTCCGGCCTGGCCTTGATTCCGCCCGCAGGATCTTTGGGATCCGCGGCGGGATCCGCAATTACCGCCGTGCAGCTTATCTCCGGCTCCGGCCCCAGGTACCCGGCGGGCAGAAAAATTTCCGTGGGGGCCCTTATCCCCGCGTCCGCCCGGTAGCGGAAGCTAAAGACCCCCTTTTTGCGGTCCCAGCGGTACGCCAGGGGGATTCCCGCAGTGGCCAGGGGGTAGGGCCGCAGCCAGCCCGCCATCGCCCGGCCCAGGGCCCTGCCGTCGGGGCCCCGCGTCACTATCGACAGGTCCTCGCCGTTCCAGCCGTCCCCGTCTTCCCTGCTGTGGGCGGCGCTGTAGTTCCAAATAGTGGAGTGGAGCCGGGCTTCGTCGATGGCGTCGTAGTAAAGGGCCAGGGCTTCCTCCTGCATTGAATAATCCCCGGTCCGGTAGGCCCTTCCCCCGTTCATGTTGTAGGGAATGCCGAATTCCCCCAGCAGGCAGGGCATGTTCCCCATCTTCTCCACGGCCCAGGCCAGGGTCTTCCCCAGGGATTTGCGGTAGTAGGCCGCCAGGGCCTTCCTGCCCAGCAGCGGACGGCCCGTATCGGTGTCAATTCCGAACCAGGGGCGGAAGAACCGGGCGTACAGGCTGAAGCCGTCGTACCAGTGGAAGGCGTTTACCACGTTGGGGGGGTCCTCTTTGTGCCAGGCAAAGCGCCCCTTGTTCGGGAGCCCCTCGATAAAAAACAGGGTCTCCTTCCGGCCTTCTTCCATCGCCGCGACAAACCTGGTCATAAAGGGTTTAAGAAAGTCGTCTTCAAAACGCGGGGGCCGTTCCCCGTACCGGGCAAAGTGGCCGTTCCGCAGCAGCCGGGGGCTCCCGCCCTGCTCGTCCCAGACGCCCGCCCGCTTCCAGGGGCAGTCAAAGCCCTCCCTGAACAGGGACAAGCCCCGGGGATTCAGGGTTTCCCACCGGATTACCCGTTTGCCCAGGGGGGTCACGCCGTATACCGGCATGTCCACGGCGTGGCCGCCGGCCGCCGCCATGGTCTGAAAGGGGCTGGGAACCGGCCCCAGGGGGATCATGCTGTCCTCCGAAGAGGCCAGATCGCGGCGGCCCACAAAGCCCGCGCAGGGCTCGTTCATGGTCCCCCAGCCCACAATGGCCCCGCAGTTCTTAAGTCTGCGGTAGGCGTGCCGCATGGCGGCAATGTAGCGCCCCTGGAGCCAGTCCTGGACCGATTCCCCGCCGATCCGCGTATCCGGCGCGTAGACATTCCCCGCGAAAAACAGCGTGAACATGGTCGCCACGGCGTAGCGGTTGTAGTTTGAAGGCCAGGTCATGGGGGGGCAGGGCCGGCCCCCGTGGTATTCGCCGTAGCGCTGGAAGGTAACAGCCGCCCCCGTGGCGTCCAGCAGGTCCGGCTGTATGCCCAGCCCTTCCAGTGTCCAGGCCGGCGCCCCGTCCCCCCCGGTAAAGCGGCTCCACACGTCCTGGTGGGGGTCGACAAACACCGAAATCCCCCATTTTTCCGCCGCAAGCAGCAGTTTCCGCAGGTATGCCAGGTAGGCTTCGTCGTACTGCCCCGGCCCCTGATGCTCCAGCGCCTCCCAGGTAATAATCAGCCGGATAAAGGTAAAGCCCCAGCGGACAAGCTGCTCAAAACGCCCTTCCGCCTCTTCCAGAGGGAAGGGCCGCCCCACAAACGACGCCTCCTCGGGACGCCGGAGGGATTCCGGCCGCAGGCCCCAGGACTGGGGCCCCTGGGGGACCTTGGAATCTCCCCCAAGGTTTACCCCCCGCAGTATCAGGGTCCGCCCCTGTCCGTCAACTATTCGCCCTTCGTGGATTCGCATAACGCTCATTCTGTAATAAACGGTGAAACTACTCTATGCCCCTGCCGGCCGCAAACGGGCGGATTACCCCGCAGGCTGGCAGGACGGGAAACTATGCGGAAAGAATTTTAAGCAGGTCTTCCACCGTGTCGGCGGACAAAATTTCCTGCCGCTTTTCGGCGCTTTTGAAAAGCAGGCTTATTTCCGCCAAAAACTGCAGATGGGGGCCGGTTTTTTCCACCGGCGAAAGGGTCATAATGAAGATTCGGCACGGCTCGTGGTCCAGGGCCTCAAAATCCACCGGCTGCTCCGAAATTCCAATACAGGCAACCAGATCCGTAATCGTGGGGCTCTTGCCGTGGGGGATGGCTATGCCGTGCTTCATCCCCGTGGACATCTTCTGCTCCCGCTCCATAACCGCCTTATAAGCAGCCTCGCGGTCGGGGATCTTGCGGGCCGCATACAGCACATCCAGCAGTTCGTTGATAATCTCGTC
>JAISMQ010000111.1 GCA_031276685.1 Treponema sp.
CCGCCGGCTACCAGCAATACCAGGGCGGCCGGGGGGGCCGAGCGGAGCAGCCGCAGGGCTGCGGCCGCGATGGACCAGCCCATGATCAGGTAGATTGCCAGCTCTATTTTTTTGATGAATTTAACGCCCGCCGCGTACAGGCTGATCCCCGCCGCCGCCAGCCCCCATTCAAGCCCGGTATACACCCAGCCCAGAGTACCCCCCAGGCAGATAAGGCTGTAGGGCGTGTAGGTTCCCGCGATCAGCAGGTAGATGGCCCCGTGATCCAGGATGCGGAACACCCGCTTTGCCCCGCCATGCCGAATGGCGTGGTACAGCGTGGACGCGAGGAACATGGTGATCATCGATGCCGCGTAGATCGCGGCGGAGGCGGTTCCAAGGCCCGCCGCGAGGCCCGGATTCCCCGCCCCCCCGGCCCGCCGGACCAGCGGCGCCATCCCGGCTATGGCAAGGACCGCCCCGATGCCGTGGCTTACCGCGTTGGCTATTTCTTCGCCGGGGGTCTGGAAGGGGAGGGGGGCGGGAATCTTGCGCCCCGTTTCCAAATAACTCATACAGCATGAGACATCCTGCCGTCCCGGAGGTTGCATCCAGGGCCGGCCCTGGATGTACCCTGTTTTTGGGCCTTTTTTTATGTTACATTGGGAAGCGGCATGAAGAAAATAAAGGCGTTTATCGAAAAGTACGTTTTTTCCGAGGCCCTTTCCCTGGACGCCCGTATGGTAAACATGATCTGCCTGGTCGGCATGCTTGCCGCGGTGGTAACGTCTGTTTTCCGTATTTTCATGCAGTCCGGCGGCATGATGCTTGTCGTGATGGCGGGCATTGTTTTTTCAGTCGGCTTTTTAATGTTTGTCTGCAACAGGTTCCATTGGTACGCCCAGGGCACGTGGCTAACCCTCTTTATGCTCTGCGATGTCCTGTTCCCCGCGGCCTATTTTTTCCTGGGCGGCATGGGCAGCGGCATGGCGGCTTTTTTTGTTTTGTCCATTGTGATTATTTTCCTGCTGCTGGACGGGAAGGCCCTCGCCATTTTTCTTGGCACCCACATCGTTCTGATTGTAGCCTGCTATGCGGCGGAGTACCGTTTTCCCGCATTGGTACGCGCCGTAACCCGGCGCTACCAGGCCATGGATAACATACTGGGCCTGCTTGTGTCGGGGTTTTTTATCGGCTTGGTTATTCTGTTCCAGGAGCGGATCTACCGGCTGGAAAAGCGGAAGGCCGACGCGGCGGGGGAGCGGCTTGCCCGGCAGGATAAGCTGCTGTGGGTCGTGAACAACACGGCGACGTTGCTGCTTTCGTCGGACATGGAGGAATTTGAAAGCCTGATGGGCAGAAGCATGGAGATGCTGGCCCGCAATCTGGAAGTGGACCGGATAAACCTCTGGAAAAACAGCGAAACAGCGGGGAAGCTGTGCTACCGCCGGGTATACTCCTGGTCGGAGGAGACGGGCTTTGCCTGGAAAAACGAGAACGAGGTATTCGCGTACCAGGACGGGCTTCCGCGCTGGGAACAGATCCTTTCCTCCGGCCGCTGCATAAACGGCCCCCTTGGCGCGCTGCCGGAGCATGAACAGATCCGGTTCCAGGGCTACCACATCCGGTCCTTCCTCGTTATCCCGGTGTTTCTCAACGGCTTCTGGGGCTTTGTCAGTTTTGACGACTGCCGCCGGGAGCGGGTTTTCCCCGCCGACGAGGAGGGCATACTCCGTTCCGGCAGCCTGCTCCTGGTAAACGCCATGGTGCGGAACGAGGTTATGCAGAGCCTGGTCGCGGCCCGGGAAGAGGCCCTGTCCGGGGCCCGCGCAAAAAGCGAATTCCTGTCCAACATGAGCCACGAGATCCGCACCCCCATGAACGCGATTATCGGCATGACCACAATCGCCAGATCGTCGTCCGACGCGGCCCGGAAAAACGAGTGCCTTGATAAAATAGGGGAGGCCTCCGCGCATCTGCTGCGGATTATCAACGATGTGCTGGACATGTCGAAGATCGAGGCCAACAAGCTTGAACTTTCGTGCATCAGTTTTAATTTTGAAGAAATGCTGCGGCGGGTGGTGGACGTTATCAACGTCCGGGCCGCCGAAAAGCATCAGGCATTTTCCGTGTTTATCGATTCGCGTATCCCCCCTGTTTTAATCGGCGACGATCAGCGGCTTGCCCAGGTTATTACCAACCTGCTGAGCAACGCGGTAAAATTTACCCCGGATTGCGGCTCCGTCCGCCTTAACGCCCGGCTTCTGGAAAAAGAAGGGGGTGTCTGCACCATCCGTATCGAGATTGTCGATACGGGCATCGGGATAAGCCGGGAACAGCAGGGGCGGCTTTTCAATTCCTTCGAGCAGGCCGACAGTAATACGTCCCGGCGCTTCGGCGGTACGGGGCTCGGGCTGGCTATTTCCAGGCGGATTGTGGATATGATGGGGGGGTCCATCACGGTAGAATCCGAACTGGGCAAAGGTTCAACGTTTAGTTTTACTGTCAAGGCCGGGGAAGGCGAAGGGGAGCGGGGCGGCATCGTGCAGAGGGGCGTGAACTGGGGCAACGTAAGAGTCCTCTGCGTTGACGACGATTTCTACATCCGGGATTATTTTAACGAACTGTCCCTGCGGCTGGGCTTTGACTGCGATACTGTTTCCTGCGGGGAGGTGGCCGTGGCCGTCTTCGAAAAAAACGGCTGCTACGATATTTATTTTGT
>JAISMQ010000163.1 GCA_031276685.1 Treponema sp.
CTTCACGACGCTCTTCCGATGTCGGGGCTAAAGGCTACGGAGTTTACAGAGCCTGCATTTCCTTCGAGGGTGCGGAGGTCCCGGCCCGTGGCGGCGTCCCAGAGTTTCAGGGTGTGGTCACCGGAGCCGGAAAGGACGGTTCTGCCGTCGGGGCTAAAGGCTACGGAGCTTACCCAGGATGAATGTCCCAACTGGGGGAACACTTCTACTTCCTGGGCCGCCAGGCTCAGGCATATAGCGCCACAAAACAAAAGCGCCAAAAGCATGCGGCGTATGTCCATCTTCTCAGCTCCTTTAGCTTCCGCCAAAATAATTCTTCACTTCTTTTTCAATCAGCGTTTTGGGGATAAGCGGCGGTTTTTCCGATATGGTAACCTGCACCACCTCGGCTACCCGGTACTGCCCCGCAATGCCGCCGGCCCGGAAACTGCCCTGCCGCTCGTTGCCGTTAAACGTACCCCCCTTGCGCTCAATGCCGCTTCTTACGGCCTCCAGCGCCCGGCTTAGGTCCCCCGGCCGGGCAAAAGAAAAGCTAAAGCCCTGCCCCCTTGTCCGCGGGCCGGGGCCGCCGCTAAAGCTGTCAAGGTAATACACCGCAAAGCGGACCGTATCCGGCCTGTCCCGGGACACGCGGTAACTGGTCCGGACCTTGTTCAGGACGCCATAGCCGCTGGTTTCGCTGCCCTCGAAAAATCCCCCCTGCGGTACTATACCCTCCCGCATGGTCTGGACCGCCGCCGCCATGTCTTCCGGCCTTGCATACTCGTATTCCTCGTGGGGTTTCAATATGGTGATCGAATAACGGGCTTCCCCTTCCCCCGTAAAAAGGATGGGCCGCGCCTCAATGTCGCCGCCCCGGCTCCCCCCAATCGCTTCCCGCAGGGATTCCGCCGTGCAGGCCGTCCAGGGGGCGGCAAATTCCTCTTCTATGCCCTTGAACTGATCGGCCGAGGCGGCGATAAGTATGGTCTCCGTCCCATACGGCTCGTAGAGCATATAGGCCGCGCTTTCAAAAACAGGGCGGGGCACATTCGCCCGCAGGTAGTTGTTCTTGTCGTAACTGTTGGGGTAGATCATTTTCATCCGGTTGTTCACGTCGATGTGTATGATTTTGAAATAACAGTCCCGGTCCGCCGTCACCGTCATCTTCAGGGGATCCCGGTGCATATAGGTGCGGCTTTCCGAATCGAACCAGGCTTGTATATGTATGCCCCGGGCCGCCGGGCTTTGCCCGCCTGTTTCCCCGGCCCCGGCAAGAGCCGCCAGAACCGCGTCCAGATCGTCCCTGGCTTCCGGGTTTTCAGGCTCCACGGCGATCCCCCACCGGGCCAGTTCCGCCGCGGACAGGGAAAAAATCTGCGATCCGGCTCCCCCCTCCGGCGTGGATAGTTCAAGGGTAACGTCCACCCGGTCGTTCCGCCGGGTAAAAAACCCGGTCAGGGCCGCCCGCTTATCGCCGCTCCCCACGACAACCCGGTATTTCCGGTCCCGGTTGTTTTTCGCGTAGTGGCTTACCTTTTCCGCCAGATAGACCGATAAGCCCGTGGGGACGTCGGTCCCGGTCAGCGTAAAAGGCCCGATAAGGGTTTCGGTCCGGGCCTCCAGACCCGCCGCCAAAGCGTCCACCGCCCGTTTGACGCCGGCCTCCATGGCCTCAGGCGTCGTCAGTACGACGTTCAGGGGGCTAACCTCAAAGGTAAAACCCGCGCCGGTGTTTTTCGCCATGCCTCCGGTCAGTTCGGACAGCAGAATTTCTATCTGTACGGTGTATGCGCCGGGCTTAAGATTACGAATCTGCAAGTTATAGGGATCGTCGCCGGCGGTGTTGAACGGATAGGTAATATTGCCGCCCGCGCCGAAAAGGTTCGCCCGGCAGTCCAGCAATCCCGTGGCCGGCAGTATTGACGAGCGCAGCCTGATGGGGGTGTTGAGGGTTTCGGTCTCCTGAATCGTCCGGGCGGGTACCGGTTCAACGCTCAGACTGTTTGCCAGTTCGCTGATCCGGATGCGGGCATACTCGAAAAGGCCCGTCCGGCCGTCCGGGCTTTCGTGGTACGCCGTTATCCGGTGCAGGGGGTTTTGTTCCAGCGCCTTGACGACCAGCGCGTATCCTTCCAGCGCGGCCTTGAGCGTGGTGCTTTGGGGCAGAAGGTTCGTATACCGGGCCGAAATGTTTCCGGCGAAATTGGCGATGTCTTCTTCCGCCCTTTGCCGGGGAATCCGGCAAAGGGTATACGCCACGTGTTCCTCTTTGTTGTCGCCGGTAAGCCATACTTCGGTGTAATACCTGACCGTGCCCACCTCCGTTACGACATGCTGCGCGAAATTCTTAATCTGGTCCTCGCGGTTCACAAAACTTTCAAGCGTATCCCTGGTGCTGCCGCTGATGCCGGATCGGGCAATGGCCCGGCTTTCGATAAATTCGCCGTAAAACTTTAACACCTGGTTTCGCGCGTTCTCGCGGGCGTCGTCCCGGGCGTTTGCCGCCGTGTCGTAGGGCTGTGAGGTACCGACAAAGAAAAACTCGGTCTCGCTCTGGGGCACTTCTCCCACCCATTCCGGTTTTTCGGCAGGATCGCTCCGCAGTAAAATTTTTACTTCCTGCTTCGGAACCGGCTTTTTGTCTTTTGTGCCGCCGGCATGGACCGTTGACTGCGCGAAAGGGCACAGGAAAAACAAAGCGCATAACAGGAGCGCCGCAGCGCCCCTGTGCGCGGGCTTGACCTTCATTTCTAGAATCCCAGCTTAGAGCTTAAATTACCTCCAAAAAAGTCGGCGGCTTTTTCCAGTTGCTGTCTCCGTGCCGCGTCCTGTTCGGCGGCGGCTTTCTTCGCATAGTCCGCCGCCTGTTCCTGCCCGTAGTTGTCGATCACCCTTCGTACCAGCGCCTTGTCCACTTCCATAAGCACATACACCTCAAAGGCTTCCCGGTTTGTGCTGTCCAGATACACCACGGTATAATAACTGCGGGGCGCCAATGCCTGGGCCACATTCTGGGCGATCCGTTCATTTAACTGCTGCCCGGCAATTTGCGGGGCCAGCACGTCGCTGGTAATGCCGTAGGTGGCGGCGTGAGTCCGGGCCTGGTTCACCATCAGCGTTCCGTAGTAATCAACCAACTGGGTCCGGCCGTTTTCCTCCGCGTAGTACCTGGCCCCGGTGTTGCCGGTAGCGGTAGCGTAGCGTCCCGCGGAACCGATAAAGTTCAAGGTGGCGGGGGAATCGGGTACGCTGTCTACCCAAGCCGGCCGCTGTTCGGGCTCCGTTCTGATCGGTTTTGACTGCTCAATCGCCGCGTCCCGCGCCGGCCTGTTCGATGGCGCCGTTCCCGCCTGGCTTGCACAGCCCGTAAACGCCGCGGCAATCATAATTGCCGCGATTGTTCCTACTGTTTTTTTCGCGTTCATTTTTATCCCTCCTGGTATATTTTTCCGCCGCATACACGGCGATTAGAAACCATCACGGGTAAAAAACCCCGCCGCAAACAATTGGCCGGGGTTTCGTTCGAGGCGTTTTGAAAAGTTAAAAAATAAGAATACTTAACCCATGCAATGGGGGGGGGGGGGGGGG
>JAISMQ010000200.1 GCA_031276685.1 Treponema sp.
ACGAACATGGCAACCAGCAGGGGGATAAGGGGCGCCGGGTTCCCCGGGGTTATAACATCGTCGATCAGTTTTTGCGACAGCATGGGGTTGATAATCATCAAGGCCGAGCTGACGGCTGAAAAGGCGATCCCCGCCGCAAGGCCGGCGCGGTTCCCCTTCAGGTAATTCCAAAGCCACTTAATTTGGGACATAAAACACCTCTTGGCGTATTCGGGCAGAGCAAGGGGGGCGCTTCAAGATTTCGCGTGTTAATCGCATATTGAAACAGCCGCCTTATCCAAAATTAATAATTTTGGCATAGACTACATTTAAGCCAACTTCACATTTATTTTACAAGCCCCGGACATCTTTTTTGCAAGTCCTGGCCCTGCAAACATCAACTGCAAACATCAACCTTGATTGGGCTCCCGTGTTCCGGTAACATTATTGTACAAAGAGGGGGCTTTCTCCAAAGCCAAAGTTTCGGGGAAGCCCCAGAGGGAACGTATGAAGTTGATTTTTTTAGGCCCCCCCGGCGCGGGGAAGGGAACCCTGGCGGCCCGTGCGGCGGGGATTCTTGAAAAGGCATACGGGGCGCCCCACCCCCATATCAGTACCGGGGCGATATTCAGGGCCGCCATAGCCGCACAAAGCCCCCTGGGCCTTAAAGTCAAGGCAATTCTGGATTCGGGCAGGCTGGTGGACGACCGGACCACCGTCGAACTGGTGGAGGAACGGCTTGGCCGGGAGGACGCCCGGGACGGCTACATTCTGGACGGCTTCCCCCGGACCATCCCCCAGGCGGAAGCCCTGGCGGGCTTTTCCCCCGTTGACCTGGTCCTGAATTTCGATATCCCCGACGAATCCGTCCTTGAGCGCCTGGGCGGCCGGCGGGTCTGCCGCGCCTGTGGCCACAATTTCCACATCGTTTTTGACAAGCCGGCGCGGGAGGGGATCTGCGATCACTGCGGCGGGGAAGTCTACACCAGGGACGACGACCGGCCGGAAGCGGTGCGGAAGCGCCTGGAAGTGTACCGCGCCCAAACCGCGCCCCTTATCGACTTTTACCGCGGGAAGGGGCTTCTGCTGGACGTGGACGCCCGCCCCGGGGTGGAACAGGTGGTGGAAAACTTTACAAAGGCCCTGCGAATATAACCTGCGCGGGAACGCCGGCGGCCTACATGCCGCCCCCGCCGTAAAGGCGCGATTCTTCCGGGTGGGCGCTAAAGTACCCGCGCCACGCCCGTTCTATACCCTGCAGGCTTTCCTCCCGGTTAAGCAGGTTGTTTACGCTGGTCCCCCATTTCAGGTTGCCGCAGAAGAAGCCGAAAAAGCGCCGGGCGCGGCTAAGGTGGAACTCCGGGGGCTGGTAACGGGCCAGAAGTTCCAGAAAGCGCAGGGCCGTCTCTTCCAGGTTCACGCTGCGGCGCGCCGGGGGGCCGCCGGACCGTTCCGCGTCCGCCATGCGCCGCGCCTCCGCGAAGATCCAGGGCTGCCGTACCGCCGCCCGGCCCACCATGGCCCGGCCTTCTTTCGCCCGGCGGAGGAGTTCCGCCGCGCTGCCTATGTCCCCGTTCCCCGCCACGGGGATGCCCAGCTCCCGCCGCAGGGCTTCCACGTACTCCCAGCGGGCGCGGCGCTTGAATTTCTCCCCGGCAAGGCGCGGGTGCAGCGTGATAAGCTGGACCCCTTCGGCCTCCAGGCCCCGGCAGAAGCGGGCCAGGTACTCAAAAGGTTCCCCGTCCGGCCCGGCCCGGGGCGTTTCGCGGGGGCCTGCCTGCCCCCGGTTAGGCGGGCCCAGCCGCAGTTTGACGCTGAGCCGCCGCCGTACCGCCTTCCGCACCCGGCCGACCATGGACAGGGCCCTGCCCATGTCCCCCATCCAGGCGGCCCCCGCGCCCGTGCGGCGGATTGCCGGGGCCGCGCAGCCCATGTTAAGGTCGATGCCCAGGCAGTCCCGCCGGTCCAGCAGGGCCGCCGCCCGTTCCAGCCGGTCCGGATCGGGCCCGGTCAGTGGGTATACCAGCCGTCCGGGGCAGGGGCCGGCGTCCAGGTACCAGCGCTCAACGGGGCCGCCCCCCAGCAGGGCCCCGGCGCTTATCATCTCCGTGACGTATTCGATCTGGCCGCCGCCCGTGAATCCTTCGATAAGTTCCCGCAGGGCGCGGTGGCTAATTTCCGCCATAGGCGCTAGCATGAAGGGGGCAAACATAGTAGAATTAAGAAGTATTCGGGATAAAAATGAAAGAAGGGGGGCTGTCCGGTCAATCCGGGCTTGACTGGGGCTGCTCACTTGACGAGTAACGTTCTTTCCCATACAGTTCGTTCAGAAGAGGAGCGTACCGCATGACAGCAAAGGATAATATGCCCAACCTCAACGAGAAGCCGCCGGAGGGGGTTAAGCCGGATGGCAGCGCGTATCGGGTGCTGGTGGTTGATGATTCCATGTTTATTGCGAAGCAGCTTGGTCAAATTTTTAGCTCCGAGGGCTTTGAAGTCGCCGCAACGGCTGGCGACGGGGCCCAAGGGGTGGAGAAATATAAAGAACTGCATCCAAATGTTGACCTGGTAACCATGGATATTACTATGCCGGTAATGGATGGCGTTTCCGCCCTGGAAAAGATCCTGGAATTTGACAAGAATGCCTGCGTTATCATGGTCAGCGCCCTGGGGAAGGAGGATGTAGTCAAAAAGTCCCTTCTTATGGGGGCAAAAAGCTACATTGTTAAACCGTTGGACCGTAAAAAGGTGCTTGAACGGGTTGTTTCGGTTCTAAAACGATAGGTAAAACCGTTCCAAAATCGTGAATTTTGGAACGGTTCCGCTTTAACCCCCTAAAAATCTACACGTTAGCCTGTTTTACCTCTATACTTTATGGCAAGGCAAGCGCCCGGCTGCGGGTGTTTTTTATTATTGCAGGAGGATTCTATGCGCGTAACTATTTTTAAGGATTACCATGAACTTAGCGTGGCGGGGGCGGGGCGCATCGCGGACCGGATCACGCGGTTCCAGGGGAAGCGGCCCTTTGTGCTGGGGCTTCCCACAGGCTCGACGCCGCTGGGCATCTACCGGGAGCTGATCCGCAGGCACCGCGAGGAGCATCTTTCCTTTAGCCACGTGGTTACCTTCAACATGGACGAGTACCTGGGGCTTTCCGCGGGGCATCCGCAAAGCTACCACAGCTTCATGTGGGAGAATTTTTTCAGCCATATCGATATTCCGGCATCGAATGTCCATATCCTGAACGGCGAAACCCGCGACCCGGAAGGGGAGTGCGGGGCCTACGAGGAGGCTATCAGGGCGGCGGGGGGCATCGACCTGTTCCTGGGGGGCATGGGGGAGGACGGGCATATCGCCTTTAACGAGCCGTTTTCGTCGTTCAACTCCCGGACCAGGGTGGCGATCCTTACCGCCGACACCCGCGCCGTCAACGCCCGCTTTTTTGACGGGGACATAAACCAGGTACCACGCGCGGCCCTTACCGTGGGCGTTGGGACCGTTATGGACGCCAGGGAAGTCCTGATCGCCGCTTCCGGCCGCAACAAGGCCCGCGCCCTGCGCGGCGCGGTGGAAGGGGCCGTAAGCCACCGCTGCCCCCTTTCCTGCCTCCAGAATCACCCCAGGGCGGCGATTATCTGCGACGAAGCCGCTGCGGCGGAACTGGAAGTCGGCACCGTGGAGTACTTTAGAACCCTGGAAACGGCGATCCGGGAACAGGCGGGCGGGGACGCCTGCCCATGAGGCTCCGGCCCCTCTTCCGGTTCCTGTCCCCGTTTTTGGTGTTTGTCCCCCTGTCCGGGGCCGGCCCGCTGGCCCAGGAGGGGGAGGTGGCGAACCTGGAGGCCTTCCAGGATCCCGCCCGTATCTGGGGTTCCGGGCCGGAGGGGATCATCGAGGAAGCCTACCGCCTGTGCTTTAGGACCCGGATTCTGGACGGCAAGGTGATCACCATACGGATGCCCTTCGCCCAGAACAACGAGCGGGACAAGCTGGTGGACCAGGGCTGGGAATTCCTGGGCGGCGGCAAGGGGGATCCCGCTTTCCTCTGGCCAATTATCGAGGGCGTTATCGATTCTTCGGATTTTAAAGCCTACATGCGCGCCCTGGGGGACGGCCGGGAGCAGGTGATCATCTTCGATATCCCCGGCCAAAGCTGGACCGCCTCGCGGGACCTGTTCGACATTGCCCGCATGAAGGCCGGGGCCTACCGGGGCCTGCCCCACCGGCCCTACGTGCTGGTAAGCGGCCGGGGGATCGAAGAGACCGATGTGTACAACTACCTGTACTGCGTGGGCCTTGCCGGGATGGACTGTTCCGGCTTTGTCTGGCACGTTCTTTCCTACCTGGCCAGGGCCGGGGGCCTGGACCTGGGGCGCAGCCTAAGCCGGGCGCTGGGGGTCCGGGGCGGGATCGACCCCTCCCGTTACGCGGGGACCGCGTTTTACAATTCAAAAAGCTCCCAGATCATCGCCGTGGAAGATACGGTTTCGCAGCTCCGCCCCGGGGATATCCTCCTGTTCCGGGGCTACGACGGGGAAATGTCCCATTCCGCCGTTATCCAGGCCGTGGACCTGCGCGCCGGTTTTATCCGCTACCTGCAGTGTACCGACGAGGCCCCCCTTGCCGAACGGGGGGTCCACGAGTCCTACATCTACTTCGACCCCGCCAGGGCGGATATTTCCCTTGGCGACCCCTCCCTCAACTGGACCCAGAAACGCTATGCCCCGTTCCCCGGCGAACAGGGCTCCCCCTTTTCGGACGACGGCGAGCGCTACCGGGCCTACGCCGAACTGGGCGGCGGCCGCGTGGTCCGCCTGCGGCCCCTGGTCCCGATCATCGAAAAGCTGGCAGGCTAAGCCCCTGGCGGCGGGGCCGGGCCTTTGACAATCCCCCGCGTATCCGTTATCGTGCGGTAGTTAGTATTTGCTAACATACCGACCTTACGGAGGAAAAAATGAAGCATCCCCTTATCACGCCTGTCGGCGGCAGGATCGTTATCGCCCTTGGTTTGTGCCTTGCCCTGGGGGGCTGCACAAAAACAGCCCCGGTTTCCGCGCCTGCGGGTACGCCCGCACCTGCGGATACGGACGCCGGGACCCGGGTGGTGAACACCCTGCGGGGGGCGGTGAGCATCCCGGCGGATCCGCGCCGTATCGCGGACGCCTCCGGGATCAGCGACATACTCTGCATTATCGGCCGCAAGCCGGT
>JAISMQ010000246.1 GCA_031276685.1 Treponema sp.
GTACCGAGATCTCCGTTGGCGCTGCGGAGAAAAGCACCCGGACTCCGCCGTCTTCCAGCGAGCAGTCGAGGACCCGCAGGGGCGGGAGCAGCCAGTGGGGGCAGCCCGAAAGGAACGGGGCGATGAATAAAACGGAGGCCAGCGTTAGCAGCCCGCCGCTGCGCGGGGTCCGCCCGCGGCGCTTTCCCGCTAGAGGATTCTGATCACGTACCATAGGTCCTCCTTGAGGTACTCCCCGGACGAGCCGGACGGCCCCCGTTCCCCCGATGAAATTTTTATCTGGTAGTAGTTGTCCGGTCCCCCGGCTGAGGGGCTCAGGTCCGTGTAACGCATGGAAAGGAGCGCGCCCTCGTCCAGCCATTGGACCGAAACGAGGCGCGGGTTGTGGGCGGAGGCGGGAAAGAGAACAGACAGGGAGACTGAGTCTGCGGCGGCCTTGCGGGCGGCCGGGGGGATGGCCGAGGAAAAGGCGATCTGCAGATCCAGAACCGGATCTTTCGCGGTACTCTGTAACCTGTGATCCTGCGCGATGCCCCCCGGTTCCAGGCCCACGGGTTCGGAATCCAGGCTTAGCTTTTCTATTTTCAGGTAGGTCCGGGCGCTTGAAAAGTAGTAACGGCGTTCTTCAAAAAGGCCAAGGCCCAGGGAATCTTTTATAGCGGCGGATAGGCTGATCCGGTACTCCGTCTGCGGCCGGTAGTCTTCTTCGGGGAAGAAGATGATCGCGTTTTCACCGTCCGCTTCGAAGTAGCCCTTGATTGCGGGGTAGAAGGAGATCCCCGAACGGACAGACGCCTGGTCCATGGGCTTGGAGAATACGAACCCTATGCCTTCCCCGTTTTCCACATTTCCTTCCAGCGGCGTCCCCCGTTTCCACAGGTGGGATGATCCGGGGGAAAGGCGCTTTGAGACGGGGCAGAGTTCCAGGGGATAGGGAATTTCCGAATCGGCGGGTCCCGAAAACGAGTCCGAGTACTCCCGCTTCATGGTGTAGCCGTCGGCGCTTTCCATGTCCCTGATCGTCCAGGTGTAGCGGGTGTTGGTCTGCCAGGGGGATTTCGGTTCTACCCGTACCGTCTCCCCCAGGAAGTCGCTGAAATATTCCGTATTGGGGCTTAGGGAAAAAGATCCGGCAAACGAAACGATCCTCGGCGTCCGGGAAAATTGCAGAACCAGACAGCCCGCCTCCATGCCCGATGACACCAGGGTGAATTCGTTACCCTCCTCGCCGTAGACAAAGGAGCGCAGCAGAGCTGCGGTGTAGCCCCGGCCGTCCTGCATGTGGATCCGCCCTTCCAGGCTGACGCGGTAGTGTTCGCCATTTTTCCAGCCTCCGGCGGGCCGGACGGAAAGTTCCCTGCCCTCCCAGGAAAAGACCGGGGTCTTGCTCAGACCCCCTTCGCTTAGGACCAGGCTGCGCTCCGTTTCTTCCCGGTCAGGCTCTATCGAAAATTCCATCCGGACGCTTTCCCCGGCGTAGTACTGTTCCCCTTCGCCCACGGAGCAGGACACGTCGAGGTACTCAAAGCTCACCAAGGGCGAGCAGCTCACTAATAGTGAGCCGCCCACTATCAGTGAGCTGCTCACTATTAGTGGGCAGATTGCTAAAAATACGCCGCCCCGCAGTACCGGGCGGTCCGATGCTGCCACGCGGGGAAAACCCCGCTTCCCCTTAACGGTACTCCACATAGAGCCCCTCCTTTAGATAGGGGGAAGGCTTGTCGATCACCAGGTCCCCCTCTTTAATGCCGGAGGCGATCCACAGGGTCCCCTCCCGCCGCGCCGCGATTTTTATCTCCCGCAGTACCGCTATGCTGTTGACAACGCAGAAAACCTGGCCCTCCTCCCCCGAATCCTTTCGCAGCAGGGAAGTTTCCGGGATCGCCGGGTAGCGTTTTTCCTCGCCCCTGGGGATGCGGCACGTGATGAACATCCCCGGCCTTATCCTGCCGCCGGAGTTGGGCAGTTCCGCCTTGACCGAAAAGTTGCCGCTCTGGGGATCCGCCACCGGGGAGATCTCCGTGACGCCCGCGTCGTAGGCCAGATCCAGGGAAGGGATATCGATGTGAAGGGCCGATCCCGCGCCAATGTCCCGTATGTCCTGTTCCTGGACAAAAAAAACGGCGAAAACGCGGGAAATGTCCATAATCGTGGCCAGTTTTTCGTTTCTTCCGGCGAATTCCCCGTTTTCAAAATACAGGGCCCCCATGATCCCCGCCACGGAACTGCGGATGGTAAGTTCTTCGATAAGCCGCTCGACGGAATCCAGGCTTTTTTCCGCGTTCCGCAGATTCGCCTGGGCTGCTTCGAGTTCCGCCTGGGCGCTCCGGGTGTTCAGGGCGATAAACTGCTGTTTCCGCTCCCCCTCGTCATCTGCCGCGCCGATCCCCGCCGCCTCCAGGTCCTGTTCCCGCAGCCCCAGGGCGGCGATCTCCAGTTCCTTTCCCAGCATGCCGATCTCCGCCTCCCGCGAAAAAACCGACAGTTCCAGATTCCGGTAGGCTTCGTCGGTCAGGCCGCCTATCTCCCAGAGGGCCCTCCGGTTTTTCAGCGCGGACCTGGCCTCTTCCAGTTCCAGTTCCTTTTGTTCAAGCTGGAGCCTCCCCCGTTCCAGGGACAGCAGGCGGCTCTCCGCAGAAAGCCGCGCTTCCTCCAGCCTGGTGCGGGCAAGGGAAAGGCCCGTGCGGGCCTGCTCAAGGGAGATAAGGGTCTGGTCCCGCTGAATTTCCAACTGGATGTTTTTCAGCAGGGCGATGGGGGCGTTCTTCCCCACCCAGTCCCCCTCCCGCGCCAGGACGGAGCTTATGGTTCCCTCGACCTGGACCGTGATGTCGTTCTTCGCCTTGTAACTGATGGTTCCAAAACTTGTAAGCTCGTCCTGCAGTACCAGTATTTCTACCGGGGAGGCCATGACCTTAAGAACCTGGCCTGGGTTTTCTTCGTGTTTTTCGGCGCAGGAAAGCAGGCAGGCCCCGGCGGCAAGGATCCCCGCGATCCAACTGTTAATGATTCCGGCACGCATCGGCCAAACCTCCCAGGGGGAACCCGGTTTCAATTTCCAAATTCCGTTCCATCGCCGCCGCCTGGGTAAGGTAATCGGCGCGGGAAATTTTGGCCTGGGCCAGGCCGCTAAGTTCCGCCAGGTAGTCAATTCTCTTTTTTTCCCCCCTCTCCAGTTGTAATTGGGAAAACGAAAGCCGCTTTTCCATAAGCGCGATCCGCCGCTCCGTGCTGTAGGCGGAACGCAGCGTGTTGTCGTGGGAAATGACGAGTTCGTACAGGGATTCCCGCAGTTCCTGCTCGGCCTGCCGGAGCCGCAGCGCCGATTCGGCCAGGCTCAGCTCGCTTTGTTTTTGGGCCGCAGAGTAGGCGGGCAGGGGCCGCATATTGAGGGAAAGGCCGTTGCTGATCTGCCGGGGCCCGGCCCGGTCAAAGCTGCTCCCGCTTGATAATCCGGTGGAAAGAAAATCCAGGCTTGAAAAGTCGAAGCTAAGCTGCAGCGAGTAGGCGGGTTCGGTCAGGGGGTAGGAGTCCCCGGAAAAAGAAACGCTCCCCTCCAGGCCGACGGAGGGCAGAAACCAGCGCTTTGAATAGTCGTACTGTTTTCGCCCGTATTCGGTTTCGTACCTAAGCTTCTTCATCGTTACGCTGGAGTCCCGTACCAGAACCCACAGGTAGTCAAAAAAAGGCTCGTAGTAAAAGTAATCATCCGGGCCGGGCAGATCGCCGCTGACGGCAAGGGAGGCTTCCGCGTCCAGGCCCAGCGCCGCCTTGAAACGCCGTTCCAGGGCCGCCAGATCCCGCAGGCCCTGGTCGCGTTCCTGTTCCAGCGCCAGGTAGGAATTTTCGTACTCAAGGTAATCGGTTTCCAGGCCCAGCCCCAGTTCCGTTTCCCGCCCAAGGATGGCAAGCTGCTCCCCCGCCTGCGCCAGCAGATCCTCCCGTATCCCGCCCGTCTCCCGCAGCAGGAGGTATTGGCAGTACAGGGACATGACTGCGGAGAGGAAGCTCCGGTATTCCCCCTCGAATTCCTGCATGCCGTAGAGGGCCGCCAGACGCCCGGCTTCCCAGGCCAGTTTCTTTTTCCCCCCGTCAAAGATCTGCTGGGACACGGAAAAGCGCAGGGACTTTATGCGGGAGTCCCCCGACAGGATCGAAGGGCTGGCGGACTCCGACAGGGAGAAACCGAACGCGGGGAGGAACTCCTGGATCCCCGCCTTTGCCGCCCCCATGTTCAGAAGCGCGTTTTGCCGCCGCAGGGTCCAGGTTTGGGAATTGCCGAACGCGAATTCCGCCGCCTCCGCCGCCGATCCTATGGCAAGTTCCTGCGCCCCGGTTCCGCCCGCGCCTATCCGCAGCGCCAGGGCAAGGAACAGCGCCCCGGCCCGCCCGCCCGAAACCGGCCCGGCCTTACTCATCCGCATCCCCGGAATCATTTATGTCCCCGGAATCATCTGTAGCCCCGGAAACCGCAGGTTTCCTGCCCCGGCGGCTTGCGAGGATCCTCTTTAGCACGATCTTAAACAGGCGTTCCTGTTCCCTGGCGGAGAGGATGCTGGCCTTCCCGACACGGTACTCGTATTCCCTGCCGAACACGTTTCCAGCTTCGTCCCGGATAAGGCAGTCGATGTAGATGGCGTTAAGAAATTCCACGTTGTGAAGAAAGGAACGCTGTTCCACGCGGATATCGATCAGCAGGCTGGTATCGGGCTGTACCGCCTCTTTCTCGGCCAGCAGCGTCTCCGCAATGACCCGTATCTGGGAGGCGATGCCCTCCTCCTGCACGTGATCCACCGTGACCCTTATTTCCCCGGCGCGGTAGCCCCAGTAGGCGGGCGCCTCGGGGTAGGAATTCCAGGAACCGCCGCCGCTGGCGCAGGACGGGAACAGCGATGCTGTCAGCAGCACTGTCAGCAGCGCTGTCAGTATCGCTATTAAAAGCAGGGCCCGGCACAGCGCGGGGGCCTTCGCGGCGTTCTTCATGTCAGTCTCCTTCGGCGGGATCGCCTGATTTGTCCGGGGCGGTAAAGAATTCCCCCGTCAGTTCCGCCAGGCGGCCCAGGGACACGTTGTTCCCCGAAACGGCCCTGGCCTTTTCAAGAAAGATCTGCGCCCGGTCTTCAAGGCCCAGGCTGTACCAGGTAAGGGCCATGTCCAGGTACACCTTCGCCGAATCGCTCAGGGCCGTCTCGGCGCGGCGGCCCATGGAAAGCCGCTTTTCCCAGTCCCCGGTGTTTCCCGCCAGCAGCGCGTAGAGGTAGAGGACGCGCCAATCCGTCGGGTTAAACGACAGTTCCCGGTCCAGGGCTTCCCGCGCCTCCTGCCCGGCGTCGCCTGCAGAGGCGTCGCCTGCAGAGGCGTTGCCTGAAGCGGCATCGTCTGAAACGGCGTTGCCTGCAGAGGCGGCCAGTACCAGGCAGCGCAGGTTCCACAGGCGGGCCTCGGTGTATTCGGGGTATTTGGCCGCCAGCTTCGCGAACAGTTCCGCCGCCTCCGCCATCCTGTTTTGAAAAAAGAGCGTCTTCCCTTCAAGCAGGCGGGCCTGGTAAAACCCCGGATCGAGTCTGAGGCTTTCGCGCAGGTACTCCAGCGCCTCCGCGTAGCGTTCCTGTGAGTAGGCTTCTGCGGCGGCGATGTACGCGCCCTCCGCCCGGTCCCTGGACGGGATTTCGGAACCGCAGGCGGCAATAAGCGCGATAACGAATACGGCCATGCCCCTTGTAACGCTGCCCATTTTTTGCCCGCTAGTAGCCGAACATAAGGCCAAGCTCTTTCCAGGCTTCCCTGGCGAAGGGGCCGTTCTGATCCAGGCTGATGATCTTCTGCAGCGCGGGGGCAAAGTTTTCGTATGTTTCCGGGTAGAGCAGGCGGGCCCCCAGCCAGAGGTTCCAGTAGTAACTGGGGAACAGGCGGAAGTAGGATTCCAGTTCAAGGTAGCGGCGGAACTGATCTTCCGACAGGCTGCCCCTGCTTATCTCCTGTTTTATCGCCAGGTATTCCCCGGCAAAAAAATTCCCCCCCGGCGGCGGGATTTCGGCGGCCAGGCTCTCCCCCCCGTAGCCGGCCTGGTATTCGTGTTCCAGGTAGGCCGCGTAGGCCGCCCGTTCCGGTTCCCCCGCCGCGCGGTACACCATGGCCGCGAAGGTTCCCAGGCTGGGGAAGAAGGCGCCGGTTTCGAAGTAGCGGTTCAGCACCGCCGCCGCGTCTGCGGACCGTTCCGCCTGGGCCAGAAGGAACAGGTAGGCCAAAATATCCTCCGCTTCGCCCTCCGCCAGGCCGCCGCCCCCCGCCAGGCTATCGTCCCCCGCCGGGTCATCGTCCCCCGCGCCTTCGGCTTCCGCCGGTCCTCCGGCAAAAAGCCCGTCGAAGATCTCCAGCGCGGCGGCGTAGTCCTGCTGGGCGATAAGGACGCGGCCCTTTAGAACCAGGTAGGCCCTTGCGTTTTCCCCGGCTGCCCCAAGCGCCCGCTCGGCATATTCCAGGGCCTGTTGGTACTCTTCCCGGTTAAGGCAGATCCGCCCCAGCGCCCCGTACATGATGGAAACGTAGTTTTCCTCCCCGTCCGGGGACGCCGCCCGGTTCCCGGACCGCGCCGCGATTGCCTCCGCCCGGCGCAGGTAATCCCTGGCGCGGCCTTCCTCCCCCCTGGCAAGGTAGTAGGTCCCCAGATCCACCTTGGCAAAGAGGTGGTCCGGGTAGCGGAGTTCAAAGTTCTCCAGCTCCGCAACCAGCGCTTCGCCTTCAAGCCCCCCGTTCCTCAGCCTGCCGTATTCTTCCTCCGCCCTGCCCGCCCCGCCGCAGGATGGCAGGAAGGCCGTCAGGCCGAGGAGGAACATCAAGATCCTTGTCATGACTGCCTCCGCCTATATATAGGGGCGGCCACGCATGGCGCTTGGTTTTTTAGGAAAAAATTGAAATTTGGACGCCGGAGCTTTGGACGCTTTTACGCGGGGCCGGCGCGGAGGCAGCGGATCTCCCGGCCCGCTTTGGTACGGAAGGGGGGGATCCCCGCCTGACATTCAGGCCCGGCTTCCGGGCAGCGCGGGGCGAAGGGACATCCCGGAGGCGGGGCGGCGGGGTCCGCCACCTTGCCGGGAATCGTGGGAAGCCGGGACCGCGAGTAGTGGCTCCCGAAACGCGGGCTGGCGGCAAGGAGCGCCCGCGTGTAGGGGTGGGCCGCCG
>JAISMQ010000254.1 GCA_031276685.1 Treponema sp.
GGCCACGCAGTCGATCCCCACCGTGTCGTACTTTTTCAGCCGAAAGGCCAGTTCAAGCTTCGTCCCCACCCCGTCGGTCCCGGAGACCAGCACCGGCTCTTCCATGCCGGCCCCAAGGGCGCCAGGCCCCGGCTCGGCGCCAGGCGCCGGTTCGGCGACAGGGGCCGCCCGGCGGCCCAGGCTGAACATCCCCGCGAAGCTCCCAATGCCATTCAAAACCGCCGGCCCGGAGGCCGACGCCGCAAGCTCCCGGTACTTTTCCACCGCCCGGTAGCCTTCCTCGATGTCGACCCCCGCCTGCTTATAATCCATCCCGCGCTCCGCATCCACCTAACACCGCTAAAGCCCCTTTATGTAGTTTTGATACTGGGGCAGCCATTTGCTTTCGGCTTTGAGCATGTCATCGGTAAGTTTCCAGACTTCCGGCGGAGTACAGACCGCCCCGGTCAGGGGATCAAGAAGCATGGCCTGCTTAAGCTTTACCGGGTCCCCCTCCACGGCGGCCTCCACCGACAGGCGCTGCACCGCGATGCTGGCGTTGCAGATAGCCGCGCAGGGCGCGGGCAGATCCCCCACGATGGGGATGGAAATACCGTTCCCGTCAGCGTAACCGGGGACCTCCACCACGCTGTCCGGGGGCAGGTTGGTAATCGCCCCCCGGTTAACCACGTTAAAGTGGCCCCGGTAAACGCGCCCGGTTTCAAGCCCCTCGATAATATGGGAACCGTGTTCGCTGGAACGGTCCGCCTCCGTGTACTTAAAAGGCTCCCTGGTTTTGTGTTCTTTGACTTCCTGCTCAAACTTCGTCCGGCCCTCCCGGCACACCCTTAGGTAGCCCCCCGGCTCGCCGTGGATCCACGATGAATAGTCGATCCACTGGTCAATTTCGCCGGGCCGCTTGCGGTACCACGACAGGTACTCCGACAGGTGGCCGTTGCTTTCGGTGCTGTAGTAGCCTATTTTTTCCAGAATATCGATACGGATCTTTTCTTCTTTGCTAAAAGCGGGATGCTTTCTAAAACCTTCAAGAAGCTTGCCCCGCATGTCCCTGCCCTTGTGCTTCACCTGGATATACCAGGTCTGGTGGTTGATCCCCGCGCAGATAATGTCCACCTCGGACTGGGGCAGCCCCAGCACCTCGGCTATCTGCTTGTGACCGCCCTGCACACCGTGGCAAAGCCCCAGGGTCTGGACCCCGCCGACAGTATTGGCCGCCCAGGTGTTCATGGCGTTGGGGTTGCAGTAATTGAGGAACAAAGCGCCCGGCTCGGCCAGGGCCTTTATGTCCTTGCAGATCCCAAGAATAACAGGAATGGTGCGCTGCCCGTACATAATGCCCCCGGCGCAAATGGTGTCCCCCACGCACTGGTTCACCCCGTACTTCATGGGAATTTCCACGTCCAGTTCAAATGCCTCCAGGCCGCCCACCCGCGCAACGGCCACCACGTATTTTGCCCCTTCAATGGCTTTTTTCTGATCCGTGGTCCTGGTCAGCTTAACCTGCCCCAGCCCGTTCGCCTTCAGGTCCTGTACCAGCACATCGTAGATCATATCCAGATTGGCAGAATCAATGTCTTCAAGGCAAATCTCCATCTCCCGCAGTTCCGGCACCGTAAGGATGTCGGCAACCAGCCTGCGGGTAAAGCCCAGACTCCCCGCCCCGATAAACGCAATTTTCATGGCAACTCCTTCACCTGTTTGAATTTCGTAATTACGCCCCTTAAATTACCCGATTTTTGAGAGGATCTCCAGTACCTTTACAACAGGCTTCTAGGTGTGCTTCGTAACGTAGGCGATAAGCTCGTCCGCCTCCCGGGGGCTCTGTGCCGATGTTGAAAAGTAAAGCAGGCTGGGGTCCAGTTCCTTAAAGCGGGCCTTGATCTCCGCAGGCGACCAGTCGTACAGCCAGAGCCGCTTCCCCGCCTTCTGGATCTTCTTCAACAGGTCCATCCATTCAATGGTTCGCGGCTGCCCCGCGCCGGGGACCCACTGAACCGCGTCAACGGACTTTATCGCCAAAATATCGTCCAGATGGGTCAGGGCGCCCACGCCGTCGTAGTGGTAGATGTTGTGCGCAAGACAGGACGCCTCGTACTCCAGGGCGGGAATCACAAAGCGGTGGCACATTTCCGGACTGATCATGATGGAAAAATCACACTGCAGCGTTGCGAACTTCCCCTCGCTGTAGGTGGGTATCCAGCCGATATAGCCGTTCCCGTCCATGCCCCCCGCCTCCGCCACGGCGTTTACCACCTGCGGGAACAGGGGCAGGATCTTTTCCAGCACCCGCCCTACCCTGTCGGGGTCATCGGCCAGATCAAAACAGAGATTCTGCGAACCACGTGCGGCCATGATGGCGTCAAGATTGGTGTGGAGGTCCAGCATGGAAACAAGAAAACGGCCGTCCGCGAATTCCCGCGCAATTTTGACAAAGTCCAGAATTTTGGCAAAGCAGCCGCCGGGAGAAGTGTCCAGCCGGACATCCGCTTCGGTATAATCATCGTCCCAGAACGGGCGGACCCAGGAGGTTGCCGCCTGTTCGCTAAACTCGATAGTCCCGCCTAAAAACGCGGCGAACTGATCCGGCCCCAGGCTGCACTCGTAACAGGGCAGCGCCTCCCCTCCGTAATAGGTATTCTCCTGGTTAAAGGCAAACCGTTCCAGCGCGTCCCGGTAATTCCCCGCTTCCACGCCGTACAGGTAGGGAAGAGGCACCCGTTTGCCGTTCAGGGGCGCGGTAACGCTTATCAGGGGCCGGTCGATAAGCTCCCCCTCCCAAAAAGCCCTAAAGTACGTTTTCTTCCGTTCAAAATCGGGAATGTTCATAGTCGTATATACACCGTTTACGAAGCAAACTCAAGCATGCGCTTGCGGTAGTGCAGGTAGTTTTCAAAGCTTACCTCCTCGGGCACCCCGTGGTCGCAGGTGGGAATGTAGCCGCCGCGCCGCTTCATCACAGGCATAATGCGATCCACCTCCCGGTCTATGGCCTCTTTCCCTTTCGCCATAATCCGCTTGTCAAAACCCCCGCTAATTAGCAGGTCCGGATATTCCTTCGCGGTACGCACCACATCGCAGCCCGAGGCAGCCTCGAAGGGATCAAGGTAATCCATGCCCAGTTCCCGGTAATGGGGAATAATAGGGTCGGAAAAGCCGTCGGTGTCCACCTGGAAGTGAAGGGTCCGGCTCTTGTCAAGCTGGCGCGACTTTATGCTGCTTATAAGCTGCTGATAGTAGGGGAAGAGAAATTCCTTCATCATGTCTATGGAGATAAGGGGGCCGTGGTTGTAACAGATATCCTCGCCGATAAAAACTTCATCGAACACCACGTCTTTCTGCATCTGGGCGTACACCGCGTCCGCCAGGTTGAGCCAGGCTTCCATACAGCGCCGGATAAGATCGGGGTTGTCGTAGAAGATGTACATTACCTCCACAGGCCCCATAAGGCTGCGAAGGTACATGTAGCCCCCGACAAGATTGGCGCAGATTAGCTGCCCCTCCGCAGCGGCGGCCTTCGCCTTTGCAACGGATTCCCGTATGCCATCCTGCCGGCCGGGGTTTGCGGGGTCCATGCGCCACCGGCATTTTTCCTCCCAGGTTTTCAGGTCCTTTACGGGGTGGTCCACGTATTCGGGCATAAAGCCCGAGCGGCGGCCCTTAAAGCACTTGACCCCCCGGCCCGCAAAATCCTGGACCACCTCGTAGTCCCCCAGGTCTTCCAGAACCTTTTCCTCAAAGACCGGGCAGAACCCGCCTTCGCACCAGCCCAGGTTCCCGGTGTGGTACTTCCCCGGCGGGTCGTACCCGAACAGGGCGTCCAGGTCGTC
>JAISMQ010000274.1 GCA_031276685.1 Treponema sp.
GGACAGAATCCGGTTCATGGCGGTCATAAACAGGAAGCCCCCCAAAAGCTGCAGCATGTACCGCCTCTTGTTGCGGGTGTAGTAAAAGCCCTCGGCGCAGAGGAATAGAAACATCGCCGCCACCGGACGGCCGAACCAGCCCAGCCAGGCCGGCGCCCCCTGGGCGATAAACATCTGGTGCAGGTGGTCCATGGTCATCAGGATGATCCCGATGATTTTAATGCCGGTCCCCGAAAGGATCCGCAGCGGGGCGGCATGTTCTGTTTGTATTTTTTCCATAGGTATAAGTATCGGGAATCGGGTGTTTCCCCGCAAGCCGGCCCTGCCGTTGGATAAGGTTGGCATACGTGGAAGGTGAAACATCGGTACAAAAGTGTAAACGGTCTTGATTTTTTTATGCACGGGCCGGCGCGTATAACCCGGGGGGAATTGACGGGGGCGCTTAAAAACAGGGGAGCAGATGTTGGGCGGGGTGGCGGCGGGAAAAACGCCAGGCCCGCATGGATTGTTCCCGCCGCCAGGACCCCAGGACACTGCTAAACTCTGTTTTTAAGCGCCCCCGGCGAATACCGCTGCCTTATACGCCCCGGGCCCGGATTCGTTGCCGAAGCCGGGCCCGGGGCGCTATAATCGGGTTATGCGGATCAAGTACAACGCCCCCACGGTGCTAAGCTTTGCCTTTGTCAGCGCCCTGGCCTTGCTCCTTTCCCAGACCCTGCTCAGGTTTTACCCCCTGGAGGAACTGTGGTTTGCCGTTCCCGGACGGGGGGGCTTTAATCCGGCCAGCCTGCGCTGCTGGATCACCCTGGTTACCCACATCGCGGGTCACGCCGGATGGTCCCACCTGGTTTCCAATTTTATGGTTATCCTGCTGATCGGCCCCATCCTGGAAGAACACTACGGCTCCTTGCATCTTTTGATCATGATCCTCATTACCGCCGCAGTAACCGGGTTTCTTAACGTAACCTTTTTCAGTACCGGCCTTCTGGGGGCAAGCGGGGTGGTGTTCATGATGATCCTCCTGGCCTCCTTTACCAATTTTACCGCCGGGGAGATCCCCCTGACCTTTATTTTGATCCTGATCCTCTACCTGGGGCGGGAGGTCCTTCACTCCTTCTCCTCCAACAACGTCTCCGAATTCGCCCATATCGCGGGGGGCTTTATCGGCGGCCTTTTTGGGTTTTTTAGGCCCCGTGCGAAAAAATCAACCGCTTAATAATTTTACTGCCGGGAGGCCCTGTGAAAAAAGAATTTCTGCCCTACGATACGGTGCGGAACAACACCCTTAAACTTGCCCGCCGGATATACCAGGACGGGTTTGTCCCCGATGTGATCTACGTGTCCCTGCGGGGAGGGGCCCTGTTGGGGAACGTGATCAGCGAGTACTTCAAAATAGTCTGCAAGGGGGAGCGTCCGGTGTACTACGCCGCCGTGGTGGCCCGGTCCTATTCGGACGTAATGGCCCAGGACAAGGTTACTGTGGAGGGCTGGACTTACGATCCCGCCCATCTAAGAACCGGGGACCGGGTGCTTTTGGTGGACGACATATTCGATTCGGGGCGAACGATAAATTTTCTGGCGGGGATTCTTCTGGAAAAGGGGATACCCCGCTGCGATCTGAAGATCGCGGTCCACGATTACAAGTACTTTTACGACAAGCCCCGGCAGCTTCCCGTCCAGCCCGATTACTACTGCCGCAAGCACGAACTTTCGGTGCGGGACGAACCCCGCTGGATCCACTACATGAGCCACGAACTGGTCGGGCTTAAAGACGAAGAGCTTGAACAGTATTACTACGCCGCCGACGGGGAACTGCGGGAAGTTCTGGGGGTTATTAACCCGCCCTGCCCGACCTGCCCGGAATGACGGCGTTTTCCGGCGGGATTTTTGGGCCTTATGTGTGAAGCGCGGCAAACTGCCGGCATGATATGCGGTTTTGACGAGGCGGGGAGGGGGCCCCTGGCAGGCCCGGTCTGTGCCGCCGCAGTCATACTGCCGCCGGATTTCCCCCCTGGACTGCTGGACGATTCAAAAAAACTTTCCCCCAAAAAACGGGAGGCGGCCCGGCTTGCCATCCTGGAGCGCGCCCTGGCCTGGGGCGTCGGCTGGGCTTCCGCCGCCGAGATTGACCGGATCAACATCATGCGTTCAAGCCTTGCGGCGATGGCGCGGGCCTGGGAGGATCTGGTTCTCCGATCCCCGCGCTTCCTTGCCCCGTCTGCCCTGCGGGCGGTGGTGGACGGCCTTTACGCGCCGGAACTTCCCATCCCTGCGGAAGCCCTTGTAAAGGCCGACGCATCCGTCCCCGCCGTGATGGCCGCCTCCATCCTCGCCAAGACGCAGCGGGACCGCGTCATGGAGCTTTACGACGCAGTCTACCCCGAATACGGCTACGGCGCCCACAAAGGCTACCCTACCAGCGCCCACCGGGAGGCGGTACTCCGCTGCGGCCCTTCGCCTATCCAGCGCTTAAGCTTCGCGGTAAAAGGCCCTGCGGGCGGTCTGAGTTGAAATGCGGCCCCGTATGCGCTACGGTAGAATGGGCTGCCGTTTCGGGGCCGGCCGGCGTTTGAAACGGGGCCGGGCGAGCGGTTCGCCTGAGGAGTGTTTATGACGAAGTACGTGTGCGGCGCCTGCGGGTTTGTGTACGACCCGGCGCTTGGGGATCCGGACGGGGGTATTAAGCCGGGGACCGCCTTTGAGGATATTCCCGATGATTGGGTATGCCCCGTCTGCGGCCTTGGGAAAAGCGCCTTTAACCCGGAATAGCCATGCTAAGCCGGGCGGATTTTATTTTTACCATTGGCTATGACGGCCCCCACGCGGTGGTGGACAGCCAGGCTAAACGGCGCTGCGGCGCCCTGTCCGCACGGGAACTGGCGGAACGGGGGCTCTACCGGGCGGCCTACGCTTCCGTTGTCTACGACCGTTGGGCGGAGGCCCGCAGGGCGGACGGGACGGACGGCGCGGCCGCAGGCGGGGCGGCGGAAAAGGACGGCGGGGGGGCCGGGCGGGGCCCCCGGGAATCCGGATGGGAAGCCGATCTTGCCGCGCTGGTGGAGATCTACAACCGGAATTCAGGTTCCCGCCTGACCGTCGATTCCCCCCTGGACCGTCTTTTCGGGGTCTTCCCTATCGAGGTAAAGCGGGCCGTGATCCTGTAGCCCGGAGGGCGGCCCTCTCCGGGCAGGCGCCTGCGCGGCGCGGCTTCGGGTGCGGCGCGGCGGTCCGGGGCTTAGCCCAGATCCCCGGCGGCGGCTTCGATGGCCTCGTCAAGCGTGTCAAAAAAACGGTCCGGCCCCAGGTCGTCCACAAGGCCCGCCTTTCGCAGGGCTTTGAGGGGCTGTTCCCGGATCTCCGCTATGCACAGCTTTATTTTGCGGGCGCGGCACTGGGATACAAAGGATTCAAGGGCGGCAATGCCGGTTGAGTCGATGACGGGGGCCTCCCCCATGCGCAGTATAAGGACACGCGGGGGCTTCGACACGTTTCGCAGGGTATTTTGCAGCATGTCCGCCACCCCGAAGAAAAAGGGCCCGGTGATTTCGTAAATTTCAAGATGCTGGCTGGACAGGGCCATTATCTGGTCCTTGGTCCCGGCGCCGATTTCCCCGTAGGCAAGCCGCGTTATAATGTCGTTGTTCCCCATCTTGATTGCCGAAACCTCGATCATCCGTCTAAGGAACAGGAACACCGCCATGATTACGCCCGCCTCTACCGCGAAGGTCAGATCAAAGGCGACGGTCAGGGCGAAGGTGGTCAGAAGCACCGCCGAATCGCTTTTGGGCGATGTCTTGATCAGGCGGATAAAGCGGCCCACGCTGCTCATGTCCCAGGAAACGACGATAAGCACCGCCGCCAGGCTTGCCAGGGGGATGGCGGAGGCCGCCGGGGCGAGGAACAGGATAAAGGCCACGAGGGTAAGGGCGTGAACGATGCCGGCTACGGGGCTTACCGCGCCGCTTTTGATATTCGTGGCGGTCCGGGCGATGGCCCCCGTGGAGGGAATTCCCCCGAAAATCGCGCTTACCATGTTCCCCATGCCCTGGGCGGCCAGCTCCATGCTGGCGTTATGCCGGTCCCCGGTCATGCTGTCGGCGACCACGGCGGAAAGCAGGGATTCTATAGCCGCCAGTAGGGCGATGGTAAAGGCGTCGGGCAGGACGGCGCGGATCACGGCCCAGCTTATGCGGGGCAGGCCGGGAACCGGCAGGGACGAGGGGATGCCCCCGAAACGGGTCCCGATAGTTTCCACCGCCGCCGCCTCCGGGAGCTTCAAAAAAAACGAAACCAGCGTGGCGGCGCATACCGCCAGGGCCGCGGCGGGGACGCGGGGGGCAAGGCGGCGCAGAATCAGCATAAGGGCCAGGGTCCCTGCCCCCAGGGCGAAAGCCGCGGCGTTAAAGGTGCCGATGTAGCGAAAATGGTCCGCCCATTTTTCAAAAAAGGCGGGGCGTACCGAATCGATCCCCAGGCCCAAAAAGTCCTTTACCTGCTGGGAAAAGATCAGCACCCCGATGCCGGTGGTAAACCCGGTGGTCACCGGGTAGGGGATGTACTTGATGTATTTTCCCAGGCCGCTCAGGCCCATCAGGAGGAGCATGAAGCCCGCCAGCAGCCCTGCGGTGGCGAGGCCCTCCATGCCGTGTTCGGCGGCCACCCCGAAGATGATGACGACAAAGGCCCCGGTGGGCCCGGCGATCTGGTATTTGCTGCCCCCCAGGAGGCTCACGACAAACCCGGCGCCGATGGCGGTGTAGAGGCCCTGGGCCGGGCTTCCCCCGGCGGAGATGCTAAAGGCCATCGACAGGGGCAGGGCCACGATCCCCACGATAAGCCCCGCCACCAGATCCCTGCCAAAGGCAGGAAGCCCGTAGGCCGTTCCGCCTTTGTGGGGCAGAATTTCGAGCAGCCGGGGGCGCATGCCGCCCAGGTCAAAAAAACCGGGGAACAGCGGTTTCTTTCTCTTTATGTGTTGGACCATACTACATTATACTCGGCTTAATGTTTCGCGCTATTTACCGGCGCGCCAGGCCGCCGGGCTCCGGCCGGCCGTATAGGGGGAAGCTATCCGCGATGAAGTACGATCTGGTCCTTAAAGGGGGGACCCTGGTGGATCCCCTCAGGACCGCCCGGGACAACGTAAGGGCGGATTTGGGGATCAGGGACGGCAGGCTGGCCGCCGTCGCGGACGGGATCGATCCTCCGCAGGCGGGGGATGTCTACGACGCCGGGGGCCTCTTTGTCCTTCCCGGCCTTATCGACGCCCATGTCCACTTCCGGGACCCCGGCCTTGCCTACAAATAGGATTTTGCCCGCGGTTCCGCCGCGGCGGCTTACGGGGGGGTCACGCTGGTGGCGGACATGCCCAACACCCTCCCCCCGGTGGCGGGGGCGGCCGAATTACGCGAAAAGTTCCGCATTGCCGGGGAAAAATCCTATACGGACTTCGGGCTGTTCGCCCTTCTGACTCAGGACAACCTGGGGGAGACGGGGGCGCTTGTCCGGGAGGGGGCCCTGGGCTTCAAGGTTTTCCTGGGCTCCTCCGTGGGGAATATCGCGGCCCCGCCCCTGGGGACCCTCTGCGGGCAGATGGCGCGGGCCGCCGGCACGCGGATCGCCTTCCACGCGGAGGACGACGAGCTGAACGCGCATTTTACCCGGATCTGCCGGGAATCCGGCGCCGATCCGGCCCTGTGGCCCCGCGCCCGGCCCGACATTTCCGAGGCGGAGGCCGTGGCCAGGGCCATACGCCTTGCCGAATACACCGGGGCGGCCGTCCACATCTGCCATGTCAGCGCCCGGCGCAGCCTTGCCCTTATCCGGGAGGCCAAGCGGCGGGGGCTGCCGGTCAGCGCGGAAACCTGCCCCCAGTACCTGTTCCTCGACTCAGGCGATTACCCGCGCCTGGGAACCAGGATGAAGGCCAACCCCCCCGTCCGGGACGGCGAAGACCGGGAAGCCCTGTGGCGGGGCATCGCGGAGGGGACCATCGACATGATCGCCTCGGACCACGCCCCCCACACGGCGGAGGAAAAGGAGCGGCCCCTCTGGGACGCCCCCTCCGGCATCGCCGGGGTGGAGACATCGGCGGCCCTTATGCTTACGGCGGTGAGCCGGGGCCGCTTAAGCCTGAACGACTACGCCCGGATCGCCTCCCAGGCCCCGGCCCGCCTGTGGGGGCTCTACCCCCGCAAGGGCGGCTTTACCCTGGGCGGCGACGCGGACTTCACGCTGGTGGACATGAACAGGGCCGGCGTCATCAGGGCCGCCGAACTCCACTCCAAACACCAAACGTCCCCCTATGACGGTTTTGAAACCGCCGGATCCCCCGTGGCGGCCCTGCTGCGGGGTTGTTTTATTATGAAAGACGGCGTTTTGACGGGGAAACCCGGTTTCGGCCGCCCGGTCCGGCCCCTAACTACAGGCCCCCTGGGTCCCGCTAACGCGGGCCCTGCGGGCTAACCAGGAGGAACACGCATGCGCTATACCCCCCCTCAGCCGGATCCCCTTGCCGCCGCCCTGGAACCCGTCGCGCAGGGCCTTAAGCTTGCCCTGGTGGAGATCACGGTTTCCCGCCACCGGGGTTCCACCCAGGTCCGTATCGTGGTGTACAAGGACGGGGACATCGGCCTGGACGATTGTTCGGCCTTCCACCGGGCCGCCCTGCCCCGGCTGGAGCTTGCCTTCCCCGGCCGGGATCTTTATGTCGAGGTGTCCAGCCCCGGCATAGACCGGCTTATCAAGGACGGCGCCGAGTTCCGCCATTACCTGGGCCGCCGGGTGCGCTGTTACCGGATCGACACAAGCGACTGGTTTTCCGGCCTTCTCCGTTCCTCGGACGAGAACGGGATTGTGCTGGAAAAAGACGCCGAACGGCACCCCCTGCCCTACAGCATCATCGCCAAGGCCCGCCTGGAGGACCGCTAGCAGTTTGCCGAGCTTTCGCGCATACAAGCCAAAAAAATCGGCTGATGGCGTTTTTTTTTCGATTTTTTGTATTTTGTTATTGACAGGAGCCAAAACCAATGGTAGAATTTAATCAATCTTCTGGTTAAACAGGAGATACCGAAGTGAAAAGGGGGCCTGATAAATTGAATCCACAGTATTTCTGTAAAACTTTGTGTACAATAGTGTCACCCCC